>CAZJXY010000494.1:0-3018 GCA_964549925.1 uncultured Bdellovibrionales bacterium
AGCCCAGGTCGAAGTAGAGGTTGACGAGGCTGAGGAAGTTGTAAGACAGCGTGTGCTAGCTCTTCCCAACGTGCAAAAGTGGACTGAAGGAAAGGAATTAAAGAAATTCGTCTACGTACCGGGCCGTATCGTAAATTTGGTAGTTGCAGGTTAAGATTCCCCAACTGAGGACGAATTAATGCCCTCTTTTCTCTGCCTTGTGAATCCACTCTCCGGAGGGCGGTCGGGGGAGAGGATTATCTCTGAACTAAGGCGCTTATCCTCGGCGCAAAGAGAAATTGTGGCTGTTCCGATCGATTTTGGGAATCTTGCCGAACAAATAAACCAAGCTCAGAGGTTCGATCGACTGTTGATTGCCGGTGGCGATGGTACTTTTTCCGCCGTACTTTCCAATCTACCAAGCAGCTCGATAAGTGCCGGAATAATTCCTCTTGGCACCGGAAACGATCTCGCCCGAGCGCTTGGTGTAATTGATATTCTGGCTAAGCGCGGACTAAGCGGATTAATCGAATATTATACAACAGCATCGACGAAGAGTGTGCAGCTTTGGAGGGTTTCATCTCTCGATCAGAGCCAGGCGTCCCACTGTTTTATTAATTATCTTTCCTTTGGATTTGATGCTGAAGTAGTGACTCGTTTTTCCCGAGCGCGATCTGGGAGTTTAAAATTTCTCCATCGTTTCGGAAAAATGGGTAATCGATTAGGATATTTTTTGTGTGGATTATTTTGCCTGCCTCGGCTGCATCGTTGCAATTTTGAGATCACCACTCAAAATCTCTCGGTGACTAATGCCTGCTCCTTGTTCTTCTCCAATATTAAGGAAGTTATGGGACTTGGGATTTCAAACCAATTAAGTTCGCCGTTTGATTCCCTATTAGAATGTCGAGTGATAAGAAATTTCTTTGATTATTTGTCGTTTGCAGGGTTGAGGAAGTACGTTGAGGGCGGAATCCTTCAATTCGAACAAGTTGAATTCCGGATAAAACCCCCTTTTTCTGCTCAAATTGACGGAGAACCGTGGATAGAGCGAATAGACCACGACACAAAATCCACCAGTTTTTTAATAAAGCCTGGTCCACGAATTACACTGTTATGCTAGGATCTGCCCTATGATTTTTGGTAAACGTAGAGAACATAAACTTCCGAAATTTCCGGAGCACGTTATCCCCACGTTTCGGCAGCTTTCCGAAAATGCTATGCCGTTGGATGGACTTCCGGGACTGAGGGGGGGGGTTGAGAAATATTTAGCCAAACTTGAGCAGCTGGTGAATAGTCATCCCCAAATAAATATCGAACTTGCGCGCAGTCTGGCCAATTGTTCTTTTGCGTTACTTGATAAATACGAAGCATTAAGCGAGGAACAGCAACAGTTGGCCAGTGGAGCTATTCTCTATTTCATCCATTACGATGATCCGATGTCTGATACTACCTTTGGGACGGGATTTGACGATGACGCCAGGGTGATGAACCATGTGCTTGAAGAGCTGGAGATGGAGGATCTAATCGTGCCTCTCAACTAGATAAAAAATGGCGGGGATACCCCGCCATTTTTATCAATTTAGGAGTAATTTATCCTTTCTTGGTAGCCTCGGCCCCGCTGCCGCTCAACCAACGGTCAATAATCTGTTTGAAGTGGTCGAACGGATAGGCGCCCTTAACTGCAACACCGTTCACGAAAAATCCCGGTGTTCCAGAGATTCCGTGGGTTTTAGCGAGAGCCTGATCCTCTTCAATCTGCTTAGTTATTTCCGGAGACTCCATGTCGGCCTTAAATTTCTCCATGTTTAGCCCGAGTTTAGTTGCGGTTTCATTGAAGAATTCAGCACTCAAATTGCGCTGATTCGCAAACAATGCGTCATGCATCTCCCAAAACTTCCCTTGCTTTGCAGCAGCCAAAGCGGCTTTGGCAGCGGGCAGAGCATTCTGATGGAATGGCAGCGGAAGATTCTTAAACACAATCTTTACATCGTTCGGGAAGGCTTTCCTAACTTCGTCCATGGTCTGCTTTCCGCGACTGCAGAAAGGACACTCAAAGTCTGAAAATTCAACAATCGTAACTTTAGCGTTTGCGGGTCCAATCGATGGACTGTTTGGGTTTATCTCAATTTTAACCGGATTTTTAAACTGTTCTTCAACTTCCTCCTTTGCTTGAGCATCCCGATCTTTTTGAGCCTTTTCCTGAAGTCGCTTGAAATAACCTTGAGCGGCTTTACCCACAGCTTCCTGCCCAGCATCGCTTGATAGGTACTTTTCAAGCATCTTATTGAAATCAGCATCGCTGATTTCAGCTAAAGCTGAGGAGGTAACAAAAAGACCAAGCGCAAGAGACATTGCTAACGCGCCGAAAAATTTTCTTCTCATCTGTAATCCCTTTAACTTTTCACAATTTAACAGCACCACTCCAAAAACAACGGTAATACCCGCCTAGTTTGACGCGGCAAGTACCGCTAACGTTGCATGTGATACCGAACGTCTGACACTTTGGTATAAAATGAGACGTCAATTTTTGGTAGACGTTTGTTTAGGCGCCATTATTCGAGCCCTCAGAGGCTATAAAATCGACCTGAGGGGTTAACTGCGCGAAATTGCGGTATAATTTTAACGGTAGCGCCAGGGTAATTATTACTAGCGTGCCGCCCAAACCCGCTGTATTTTCCGACCCTGAGATTTATTAACCTAATTTTTTTAGGAGCTCTCCGACGGAATATGAGAAATAAATTATTTTCATCGATTCTTTCGATATTAACTTTAATTTTTTTGACTGGCAGTGCGATGGCTGAACCGCTTTCCGTAACATTAGAAACAACTAAGGGTAAGATTGAGCTTGAACTTACCCCGGATAAGACGCCCGTAACCGTGGCCAACTTTGCTAACCTTGTGAGCCGCGGATTTTACAACGGCATCAAATTCCATCGTGTAATTCCTGACTTTATGATTCAGGGCGGTGATCCGACTGGAACCGGGATGGGCGGACCGGGATATACATTCAAAGACGAATTTGACCCTAGTTTAAAACAC
>CAZJXY010000495.1:0-3008 GCA_964549925.1 uncultured Bdellovibrionales bacterium
CGCAGCACCACGCAGGACAGGGCAGCACTGGCACTCCGCTGCGGTAGTGATTGTTCGAAGCGCACTACTGATCGTATTACTTTATACAATCAATGCATTAGTAGACTTAGGTTCACCGCTACCAATCTTGATACTTAGTGGTGTACTTGGAATCGCCCTGGGTACAAAATTAAAGTCTTCAAGCTTAACCATACGAGGATTTATTCTGCTCCTTGGAGCATTGGCTCTTACTTACCTTTCACTACGCTGGATCTCAAGAGAATTGTATCCGTTCTTTAGCGCTAACTCTCTCTTCTCTTATGTGATCGAGGAGCACATCTCCTTAGGGATACTAATTTTCTTTCTTGGACTTGCCTCGACTTTCTCTTTTTGGAGAGTCAGGGGCGTAATAACCATTGAAATCGTAGCAGTGAGCCTGTTTTTTATTTACCTTCTATCTGGCCATCGTAATTACCGCCTAGATTCTCCGCAGTTTCTAAATTCTCTTGCTTGGAGCATCGGAACCGATCCTCAGACCATACTGATCAGCGCAGGGTGCACGTTACTCGCCGTAATTTTAACGTATTTGGCGATAAGCGAGTTTTCTCGGGTAAAAAGCGGAGAGAGGGCTCGTCGACGCTGGGTTGTTTCAACCTTTCTCAGTCTATCAATGATTCTGGCCCTGCTATTTGGAATAGGTAAACTGATTTATTCCAGGTACGACATACAAAAGGGTTTGACGACGAATGGAGTTGGGGAAGGCAGTGAAACGGGAAATAGCCCTCTAGGATTTCACTCTGCTCTTGGAAGCACCAATCAGCCGGCCGCTTTAGTTAGGCTTGAGGGTGATTACGCCAAAAATCCATTTTCGCCGATGTTATACATGCGCGAAAGCGCTTTGTCGCAATTTAACGGTCACGAACTGGTTATTGCCGAGCCAAGCTTTGATACGGATGTCTCTCGAACACACCCCTTGGAGCCATATTTTGGAATGGAAGATCCAGGACTGATTGGAAGGATCGCGCTTAATCAATCGATCTATCTATTATCCGATCAGAAGGACGCTTTCGCCGTGGACTATCCAATCTCAATTAAACAGTTAAAAAACCCAGATCCCGGAAAGTTTAGAGGGGCGTTCAGAGCGTATTCTCTCGCTCCAACCTTTACTCTTGAAGAGATTGCTACGGAACAGGTTGGGGACCCACGATGGTCAGAGACGACTTTAAAGCACTATTTAGAGGTCCATCCGGATAAGCGTTACCAGGATCTTGCCCTGGATCTCACTTACGAGGCTCCCGCTCCGGTGCAAAAAGCATTTACTTTGGTTGATTATCTTTCGCGCACTGCCATCTACACCTTAAGACCTAATCACGATGTGAAACCAGACGAGGATCCAGTCGCCCCATTTCTATTTGGTGACCACCGCGGATATTGTGTGCATTTCGCCCACTCTCTGGTCTATATGCTGCGGGCTTTGGGCATACCGTCGCGAATCGGCACCGGATATCTAACTGATCTTAGTCAGGCCAAAGATGGCCATATTCTCCTTCGCATGAGCGATCGGCATGCGTGGGCGGAAGTTTACGTCACAACAAAGGGCTGGGTGCCATTTGATCCTAAACCTGAACAAGTCGAAAGTGCTGCTGAATCAGACGTAGACATGAAACTACTCGAAGAGCTCATGGCTGCTCTGGAACCTGGGGAAGAAATCTTACCCAAAGATATCCTCAAAGACGAGAGCGGGATTGAAGAACCGCTGCATTTCCCAATTCCAAGCAAACTGCAGGTAATATTAGCCTTGAGTGGGATTTTACTAATATTAATCCTACTTAAGCTTTGGCTAAGATTCGGGTGGCTTCTGACGAAGGACCCGGATGAGAGATTGAGACGTTCCTACATCGCGCTTGCCTCCAAGTTAAGTGATCTGGGATTATACCGGGAGGGCGGTGAAACCAGGAGGGAGTACGAGGCTCGCATTTGCAGAACTCTTAACCTAAACTCCTTGTCCATAACCTCGCTTTTGTTGGGTTCTATCTATGGGTCAAAAAGCGCAATTGATGTCAATCAAATTGACGCTGCACGCTTGCAAGATCAGCTGGAACTGACAAAATTGAATCGTTTTAAGCGCTTTCTTGCATGGATCAATCCAATTTCCGTCTTTTACCGCTACGGAGGTTCAGCGTGGTAAGGGTGTTATTTCTCTTTCTTCTTACGTTTTTCTGGATCTTAGCTGCTCAGGCTGCTGATCCTCAAGATCCATTTGATCCTTTTGGACTTGAATCATTAGACGGAGATCTCACCCCGGACGATCAAAAGTCTGCTAGCGAATTAATCGCCGAGGCGACGATGCTCTTTGCCGAGGAACGACCACTCGATGGCCGCACCAAGCTACTCAAAGCTCTACAAAAGGACCCGAAGAACTACGAAATTCACTTGATGCTTGGTGGTTACTACCTGATCCATGTTGGTCATTTTAGGCTGGCACTTAAGTATATCAAGCAGGCCGAGAATCTATTCAGAGAAAAGAGTGGTCCGCCCCCATATAGCGATGAAGGCAAAAAGAATGATCATGCGAGGATTCTCTATCTTTTATCTGAAATTAGGTTAAACCTCGATGACTACAAAGGGGCACTGGCAGAGTTAGATAACTTCACATCGTTTGGATACTATGGACAATGGCTCCCCGGGTCGCGTGCTTGGGTGCTGATGAAACTTGGTAGACTAGACGAAGCCGTAAGAACCGCACGGCTTGGTATCCTGGCTGGAGCTGAGCCCGGACGAACCTTAAATATCTTAGGGATTCTACTTTCGATGACGGGCCAACGGCAGGAGTCCTTGGAGATTTTTAATCACGCTATCGTATACGAGCTTTCCCAAGGGAAAAGCGGACAGCCCGCCACACCATTAAACAACGCTGGTGAGGTGTATCGGGAGATATTTCAGGAAGACCGAGCCGAAGCATCGTGGTTGAAGGCGTTAAGCTTCCCCGACGGGTGTGAACACGTCCTCCCCAGCTTGAATCTTACCAT
>CAZJXY010000496.1:0-2999 GCA_964549925.1 uncultured Bdellovibrionales bacterium
TTGCCGTAGACGAGAGCTGTTCCTCCGTCCACCTGGCAAATGCCTGTGCTAATACCACCACTGTAGGTAACACCAAGATCCCCAGCAATAGGAGCAGTAAGGAGCAGCCGAAAGCCCGGATGCTTACGCGGCGTGCGTCGAATAAGACAGTTTCCGTATTCTTTTTGTGTGCTAAGTTTTGCGTATCTTCCACACGTACTGTGTGATCTTCTCCATCGTCGTATTCGTAAATTGACATTCAATCTCTCCTGATAAAATTCCTGCACCGTCCTAAACATCTGCCGCCACTCGGCGCTGGTCCAAGTGTTATCGCCTTGAAATACCCAGACGGAAACATTTAAAGTTATGGCAAGTAGAAAGATCATTCGATTTCGGCTTTTTGGGTTTTGAGATACTGAGCCACGAAATTATCATGATCGTATGTGTATCGACCTACCGTATGCCTCATGGCGTCGTAAGCAAATTCCTTTAGCTGCTCCTCGGTGAAGCCATATATTTTATTATCATACTGGTATCCACGATTTTCATCGACCGCATTAAGTCCGCCACTTAAAGCACAGCCCCCTCTTGGATTAAAATACCCCACCAAAAACTTCCACCTCTTTTCCTTCGGGAGCTGGGCCTTAATCTGCTCTGCAACCCTATGCGGCGTAATCGGGCCGAGGTGCTGACATTCTATGAACTGCTTCGCCTCTTCCTCTGTTAGTTCAATCTCGAATTTCATTTTTTCTCACTCCTCAAAAACTCCATAAACTTTTCATGCTGCTCCTCTGGCACCGCATACCAAACGCTTGCATTATGCGCTTCGGCGTCTGTCATTTTCGCGTCGGCTTCGGGCGTGTTCCGATTCCACGCCGCCCAGACGCGGAGATCGGCGCTGAGTAGAAACGTTAGGCCATCGGGGACATGTACTAGCGCTGTTTCGGGGGTCATAAGTTCCCCCCTTGCGAATTTACAACCACAGCACAGGTTGATGCTCGTCTTTCGGTTCGGGGGGATTTTAGTCCAAAGATCACACTTGCGTGATCTCGGTTGAGCGCATAGCCGATTTCGGGGTAAGAGTAACCAAGCGATCTTAAGTACCGTCCGACTTTCCAACGCTGTGCGACTAGCGGCCATTTTCGACGCTTGCCGATAATCCGCTCCTCATCAAAACCATGAAGCTGACAGATTTTCGTGACCCATTCTTTTGCGCTTTCGTTTTGTGTTTGCATAATTCTCCTTAAAAAACCCCGCACTGGAATTACTCGCGGGGTTCGGCTTTCTAGTTTTACGTTTGGTTAAATTTCTTTTCCTCGGCTTTAACTGCGTCGTACCACTCATCTATCGTATCTAATGTGATTCCCATCTTCATTCGCATTTGCTGAAAAGCGAACATCACGCCCTTTACGAATCCTGACTTCTCGGTGTTTCTCAAAACCTCCTCGGTAATCGCTTTGTACTCGGCGGGGGTGAGATCTAGATCATCTTTGTTGTGCTGGAACATGAGAGCCTCCTTGGTAGAATTCATAGATCATGCTAATCCTGCGAGTCTTTTAAAAGCTTCTCTTGCTTGAGCCGGAACCACTGCATTGCCCAATCCTCTAAGGCGGTCCACCCGATGTCGTAACCCATGAGCCATTCCACGAATGAGATATTCAGGCGTGCTATCTCGTCCAATGCTACCCCCCCCTTATCTTTGCTTCTGATTCTAAGTGTGGTGACTCCCTGCGTCTCTCGCTTGGGCTGTCTGTTTTGTATCCTTGCGCCATTGGTGTGGGCCAATAACCACCATCGATTTCTGATATGGTGGGCGCCAACCTCGGCGGCTGAAAGAAACCCATCCCGGCAATCGTAGCCAAGTGCCTCAAGCTCTTGCCTGACGGTAGGTACATATCTTCTGATCCCTGGCACATTTTCGAGGAATACGAACTGAGGTCTACATTCTCGAACAAGTCGTATTGCTTCACGGAATAGACCGGTTCGCTCTCCGTCCAAGCCTTTTCTAAGTCCTGCACTGCTGACATCCTGGCAGGGGAATCCTCCGTAGATGATATCGATGCTTGGTAGAATTGCGCCTCTAAGCTCTCGGACATCTGGGAAGATTGGAGCTTTTGGTATAAGTCCATCAGACATGCGATTGAAAAGGACTGCTGCGGCGAATCTTTCACGCTCACAATAGGCGACTGGTCTGACCCACGGGCTAAGGGCAACTGTGAGTCCTCCGATTCCGCTAAATAAATCCAGGCCATTAAGCACTATTTCACCACTCTTAAAATCGCCGCCTTACTTCCCGTTCTCGTCTCTCGCCTTCCACCGCTATCAATCACTAGCTTTAGTTTTTTAAGCTCGGCGCATCTCGCTGATGCGGTCTGATGCGATAGCTCTAACGCGATTTCGATTTGATCGCATGTTGCGCCATCTGCACCACAATCCCGGATATATTTTAAAATCTGATTCCTGATAGCCGCTTTGTCGTGATGGATTCTCGCGTTAGCTTCCTCGCTGCAAGCGTTGCCGCCGTGATAGTTTCTGCAAATGTCGAATAGTCCTAGCTGGCTCATACCATCCTCGGCTCGTTGCTAAGTTCAGTTAGTGAATTGAAAAGATCCTTAACCTTTCGGGCCAAAGGTTTGTTGGTTGCGATCTGCATCGCTGCTGTGACCGGATATCTTCTCTTCTCCGGTGGTAATTCTTTCGCTAATAGTTCGTTTATCGCCTCAGTCACTACATTGGGACCAAGCACCTTCATGCAATACTCAACCTTTGGAATCCAAACGCCGTCGACTTGGACACAAGATTCTCGATTTCGCATTACCACCACCGCGCCTCTATCTGAGGCAACCTGACACCGCACCAAGTCCGACTGCTCAAGCCATTCGTTATATGCTGGTTCACTAATCTGAAAGTTTTGCTCCTTCTTAGAGCCACCACGATCACTGGTTCCAGCGATTCGCCTGCAACGCTCGAAAATGTCTGATAGCGCTGGAGCGAATTTTCCCTCCTCGATGTAGAGCGCG
>CAZJXY010000497.1:0-2997 GCA_964549925.1 uncultured Bdellovibrionales bacterium
AACGTCAGTTAGTTGAATATAACCGAAAGGAAAATGTGACTAGGCGCCACCATAGGTGTATTCTAAAAGGCGCATAAAAAGGTAACTTCGTTTGAGACCAGAGTAGAAGAGTAGTATGCCTCCACAGTTTACCCCCAAGGAACCACCAAGAAGAGGAGAGAGCGACACCGATCTCGATCTTGCGCGTGAAGGCGTTCAACGGACCTTGGGCTTGAATTCATCCAATTCGCACAGTGTGGAACAGGCCCTCAAACTCAAAGAAGAACTCAAAGGAAAAATTGAGAATCGGTGTAATGAGGTTGCCTGGCAGCTATATCAGGAAGAAGGAATCCGGCTTGGGTGGTCAGCATCTGGTTGGGACTTACATTTTGCCGCTATTAGTGCCTATGGGGACGGAAGTTATACTATCCCACCACTGCCGGAATGGAAGGTATCAGAAGACTTATGGCGAGTTACGCGCGACAACGATCCGATGCTCTACGACCACTTCATGAACCTGATGAAAAAAGCTGATGGCACCGGTACGGATATTTTGGCGCAAGCGAAGATAGAGGGGGGAGTCAATATAAACTTGAACGCGTACAAAATGTACGTCGATATGTATCAAGCTATCGTCAGGACTTTCATCCAATCCCCCCATAAATACGAGGAGCGTATGGGAGAGTTCGTGGGTGATCTTGTGGCATTTCACGCCTTGAGGGGCAATGCAGTCCCAGGTGTTGCTCCTAAGGAATTGGTGATTGTTAAGAGTGGTGATGATCGACTAGCTCTTAACATCTTGAGGGATGCTGACGTAACCGATTCCCTACCATTAGAAGTATCTACTAATTCACTTGTCCTTCTTCCCTGGAGCAGTACTGCTGTCTTAAGAGACTTTCCTGCTATCGCCCGATGCCCACGAAACATGTTCATACTTGAGACCGAATCAAAGTTTGTGGCTACCGCTCTCGAACAGGCCGCTGTTGACTTAGGCTTGAAGCAAGTTCACGTGATTCATGGCCCCTTAAGTTCCGTACCTTACGCTCGGGAGACGATATCCGATATTGTTCTGTGTCACGAAGAGGAGCGCTCCTACGAAGAATTTAAGGCGCTTGCGCTTAAAGCTAAGGGGATACTTCGATATGGCGGTGCGATACATTTATTGATCAATGACACGAATCCATCAGCGCGAGCTAATTGTACTACATCCCAGATTGAGCAGCTTTTTAAAGATCTAGGCTTCAATGTTTCCAAAGTCGCATATTCTAACTCGGAAAGAGAGGTTCCCCCGGTCGGAGGTGATCGGCGAACGGTTAGTGAGCTTAGTTCCGAGGAAATTCTAAAGACAATGAGCGGTGAACGGCATCGAATCGTACTTCCTCCCTCAACACTGCTGAAAATTACTAAATAGTACGCAGGAAGTTAAAATCCTGAGCCAGGTAGTCAGGATGCTTTCTCAAATTAGTATGTAAGCGGATTGGAGTTACGGCTTAAGTTTACCGAAATTTTGTTTTGAAGTCGTGCGTTAAGTTTCGGGAGTGGGTAGTGAGATAGCTCAAGGTTTGAATTTGGAGCAATAGTTTGAGTTGTTTGACTGAACGAGGCTGCGATTGGGAGAGACGGCTGCATTCCCGCTAATTCGGGTAGATTGACGAGAAATCCAGCGTTAGGTGGTTGGAGCCAAATCTCGGCGGCGCGGGAGAGTGGGCCTCTGCTAATCTGGAATATGGAGTGAGCGCATATACGTCTCGTCCTTGAAATTAACCTATGGCCCGTGTCCTAATCCTCTCTTTTGAGCGAGGACCCAATGCTCTTAATTCACGCTACTCTCTCTCTACCAATTCAGAGAGCTTAATTCCATAGATGTCCCAATTACCGGCGTCACGACCCTGCCATAGTAACCACCTATCAGTAAGCGTTGGATTAGTTTGACCGAAGTAATCTCTGGTAATGCGTGTGACCGGGCCACCATCTAAATCAGAAAGAAAAATATCTCCATTACCAACCCAGGCAATCATTCTCTCGTAAATTGTAGGCTGACCTTGAAATTTATTCTCATAAGTTAGTTGACGTTCAATCCCGGTTGCAAAATTGTAAGTGAAAAGATTATCGACACCGCTACGATTGTCTTGCCAGACTATATTGTCTCCAAACACTGCCGCCGCAGTTTGCCTTGAATTCGTAGGTGAAATTGGTCCAAGTTCCTGCCCAGTCGAAATTCGGTAAGCATAAATTTTAGAAAGCCCGCCCTCTTCCCAAGTAACATAGTCTCCGTCCACAGTTGGATTGTATTGATAGTTGTTGCGTGGTGCCAAGTAACCCGAAAAGCCTCGATTTAAATCTTGCAGATAGATATTATTGTACGTCTCCCAGCGTTCCCATACTCGCAGTGTCCCATCTCTTGAAAGATGTGGTTGTCGGTTGGAAGCGCTGTTCGTAAGTTGGGTTTCTTGTTGAGTAATGCGATCAAAGTTAACCACCTGATAGGCGCCAACATCGCGGGTGTCTTCGTAAAGGATTGAACGTCCATCGGTCGAAAGTCCACCTGGTCCCCGGTTTTCGTAAGCATTGACCGATATCGGAAATTCACTGTCGTTTATTAGATCATACCCGTAGATATCCGAGTTACTCAGGGAATTACGGTCGTCATACCAGACCACAATATCGCCCGAGGCCGCTGGACCGTATTGATCGTGGCTCTCGTTGGTGATCTTTTTCGCTATGGGAGTGTGGGTATAGAGATAGATGTCGTTACTAACTGAACCATTTTGCCACACAACTTTGTTGCCTGAAATATCCGGATCGGAATCAGCCGCATTATTTGCGCTTAGCCGCGCCTGTGCCCCCGTATCGAGGTCTGTCACGAACACCGCGCTTACAAAATTACCATTTTCGGTTACCGATGCGGTCCGTACTAATCGGTCACCGGAAAGATTCACACCTATCGCCTCCTGATTGATCGAGGGAACCTGCTCAGTCGTGCCAGAATCAATACGATAAAGGTAAGTACTCCAAGAG
>CAZJXY010000498.1:0-2987 GCA_964549925.1 uncultured Bdellovibrionales bacterium
GAATACGGAATTTCATCTTTTGTCTACCGAGCAGCAAGACCGTTTCATCCTGCGCGCTTTTATGCGGCTATTAATCGGGAATGGCCAGGTGTGCTTCGCTCAAAAGGATTTTTTTGGCTGGCTTCCCGTCCGCAGCTGGCGGGACTTTGGTCCCAGGCTGGGACCTCGTGTCGCAGTGAGCCAGCTGGATTTTGGAGCGATGAGGCAAGCGACTTGAAGATGGACAACAGAATAGAGACCGCACTGCGGTTGGGCCGCCAGGAATTGGCGATCATCGGAATTGAGATGGACAAGGAGCGGCTTACCAGATTGCTCGATGACTGTCTGCTCAGCGAGGAAGAGTACTCGATGGGACCGGAAAGCTGGCAATTACTGAAAGATCCTTTCCCAAAATGGGAACTCGATGACTCGGCTCTATCCGGCGAAGGAAGTGCGACGGCGTAGGCTCTTATGATGGAACCTGCACAAAATAGCGCTAATTTCGGAAATCTTCAGCCACTTAGTGCAATGGGTGATTTTGGGGGCGGTACTGTAGTTATTGAATCCAGAGGAAATAGCTTTGTTCTTACCTTTGAGAGAACCGCATTTCAGCGCCGTTTTAGAGCAGTCAAGACCAGTAGTGGGTTTAAAAAAGTCGAGAGACTGGAGCCGAAGCCGTTAGATCTTAAAGTAGTACTGCAGATCGACAAAAGCGCTGCGGCGCAGCATGGCTTAGATATCTCGGACGCAAACTCGATGATCTCTTCCCTAAAATCCAAACTCGCCAGAGGGCATCTTTTCAAGCGCGATGGATATTCTGGGAAATGCTTTCCCCAAATTCTCGGTAGTGCTGAAATCCTCGAGTTTAAAAACGCAAAGTTGAAACGCTCGGATGAAACGGGATACTTTTTTAACAATGCCGCGGTTGAAAATGCGTGGATAGCCGGTAAGCGCCGAAATGGGTGCTTCGACGGGGTGGCGCAAAAATTAGATATTTTTGAGGGAAGCCTGCTCCCGGCTATTCCAGCGGTATCCAGCCAGACCACGGCAGCTCCGGCCCGACGAGGGTTTCTCGCCCGCATACTAACGGTAGCTGCAATTGTAACCTGCGCCGCCTTGGCTTTATTCCGCCCGGCTCAGAAAAACACTCCGCCCGCCGGTCCGGGCAGCTCGGGTGGAACTGAACCTGTCCCGGCAGTTGAGCCGAGAAAAATAGATGCGTCCAATCAAGCCGGCAGAATTACTCTTGTAAGCGGTGAGTCGGTTCAATTAGTTGAAAGTGATGCGATCTCAACAGTAAGCGCGGAAATTGGGATCTCGCATGAGCACTCAGACACAACGAAGCGGGGTGATCACGCTCATTTCCATGAAGATCACGAATCCCACCATCATAACGACAATCACCACCATGATCATGGCATCTCCGATGGCTACAACGAGGGTTCTAACAGTGGGCATCGTCACGAGCATGGATCGGAACACGCTGATCACATGGGTCATTCGCATGGAGGGATGATCCCCGAAATATACTCGTCTAAGCAAGTTTTGGCATTTGGCTTAATGAGTGAGCGCGTCAAAGAGGAGAATGTCGGCAGTACAAGTATCTATTTTGATGCGGTTGTCCCGATTAGGACCCGGGAAGTGGACGGTAGTCTTGCAGTAGCCAGAAATTCTCTTGGAGAGGGTGTGCAGGCAGCCCTAAGCTCCCAGGGACTTTTCAGATTTGAATCAGGAATATCTATACTACGCTCAACAGAACATCATCACGAAGGCGCAGAAGACGAAGCAACTTCTGTTGCTGAACCCGATAGCGTCCTACAGAAGGAAGATCATGAGGAGGATCATCATGAAGATGGCATTCATATCACCAGCGCCTTTGCGGGAGTGGCTCTTGGCGGCAGTCAATCTCCATACCGATTTCGAGGCGGCATACTTCGTCAAGACGGTGGTTTTGGAGTATATACGACGGAAGCATTTAGCCTAGGAGGACGACGGGACCATGAAATTCAGCTCTCTTCCCTTGCTCACAAAGATTACGGAGAGTTTGGGATCAGAGCCAGCTCAAGCCTTTCATCACTGGAGCTTTCCGCTTTTTGCCGGGTTCGTGCGGGCTGGGGTGGTGTTTCAAGTGAGCATGACTATTACAATTGGGGGGCAGAAGCTTTTCTGCATCGTGGGGCGATCACGGTTGGGTTTAGCACCGAAAAGCATGGGGGTGAAGAAGAGCCGCATAATTTCGAGCTTCTAAGGGAGCCGTTTGCGCATGTGGATGGAGTAATGTTCGCTCCCGAGGCTCGGTATCGTTTCGCTCGGAAGTTCAGCTTGGGCGGTTCTGCCCAGCTGGCGAAAGTCGCGACGCCAAAATTTCGCATTGACTGTGAGTTGGGCACCGGAAAATATGCGTTACAACTAACTGGCGGTAAGGATATAAGGCCCTTCATTAAAGCCGGGATAATCTTACGCTAAGAAATTGAACTCACCCACGCCATACATTATGGGGAGATCGTCGAAGTTAGATTGCTTAGCGGTATAACGGCTACGATGAAAAGTTTCGCGCCCTCCCAATCCTTAGTCAACCAGATACCTTACTTGGCGCGAAAACTTTTCCATCGGTTTGTTAGCCAGCGTGAGGATTGGACTAAGTGTTGTTACCTTGGCACAATTCTGTACTAGGTGTACTCTGGCATTATATATGACAACGAGTAGAGATCTTATAAGAAAAGAGATAGCCGGGCTGATCTATTTGATCAGAGGATAGAGGGTCATGCTCGACTCTGACTTGGCAGAATTATACAAAGTTGATACTGGCCAATTAAATCGCGCTGTTCGAAGAAACAAAGATCGCTTTCCGGAAGATTTCCTGTTTCAACTGTCAAATCAGAATCGAGCATTACTCTTCGTCCCCGCACATATAGGATTAGTTTCTCTATTTTTTCGGGCGGTACTAATACTCCCGGTTGACCATCTAACATCATCTCAGTACAAATTCGCTTCATGTTAAACGTCTG
>CAZJXY010000499.1:0-2985 GCA_964549925.1 uncultured Bdellovibrionales bacterium
AAAACCCCTTTGATCATCTCCTTGGATTCCGCTGTGCTCTATAAGTTGTATGCACTCAACAAGGAGCACTACGATCGTTGGTGGAGAGATTATTCAAAGGATTTCTACCAAGAATACGGGATGGAGCTCCCAGAAATTACAATACAATCCAGTTCCACCGTTCAAGCGGTATCGTATTCGGTTGAGATTGACTCAATACCAGTAATGGATGGGAGTGTGATGTTAGATAGCGTGGTGGTTGAGATGAACCCAGAGAGCGCACCATTCATGGGGCTGGAAGCACTGCTTTACGATAGGCACCCCTTCACCGGTGCCACCGTATTTTGGGCGGCACGAAGTCCGATGTTACGATCGGTGGCGGACGCGGCAAACATTCGAACCTATGACTTCTTGGAATTCTTGTTCTTAAAGATCGGGGCGTTTTATCTCTGGCATCCTGAGGAGATTTTGAGTTTGACGGTTGTATACTCAATGTTGGATTCCCTCGGCAAACAGCACTCGCATCTTGTGCGCGAGGTAATCGAGTCCAAAGTGATTGATCCGCCACGTTTGACGGACTTACTTCAACGCTTGGTACGGGAGGGACTGGGAGTTAGGAATTTAAAGCAGATTCTGGAAGCGGTAGCCGCCTTCCATGCGGACAGAGCCTCTAAACTTGAGCCCTCGGAAGTTGGAGCATACGATATCGATCAACTAGTTAATCACGTTCGACTGTCGCGCAAGCGACAACTTTTGGCTGGATGCTTATGCGATCGGCGCACGATGAAGGTGGTTACAGTATCCGATAAGATTGACCAACTATTAGAGGAGGGAGCGCCTTATGGGGGAGTCGATCCGAGAGTGGCTGAGGATCTGCGGCGATCCCTGATTCACGTTGTGGACCCGGTACGGCAGCGTGGTTTAATGCCGATATCGATTCTCTGTCGTGCTGATATAAAGTCTGCAGTACTGGAGGTTTGTACAAGGACCCATCCCGGTGTAAAGGTTATTACACTCGGGGAGCTTGAGGCTGGATTCACCTTGGAGCGAGTAGGGGTATGGTCTGTTTGAGGCTGGTGGGATAACCTCCGATTATGAACGAAGGGTCGCATACCGAACAAACTAAACATACCAAAGGTTCTGTAAAGGACTATTTCGAGATTGAGAACCATTTGGCCTCCACTCGCTCGGCTGATCTATATAATGCAATTGATAAATCTCGTAAATCAGACGTCTCATTATGGTTGCTCCGGCATCCGATAGCGCTCAATTCACCCATGGTTGATCGCTTTCTAAAGCGCATGCATGTAATCGATTCGCTTCAGCCCTTAACTTCGATGGCGGGATATGGAGTCGATAATCAAGGCACACCTTTTGCGGTGTTTAACGCTCTGGATGGCTTCCCGATCACCACCGGCAATATAGAGGTAGTTGAGGCCGAACGCCGCTTTATCGCTTGTGCTTCGGCGATAGCTTCGCTGCACCAAGTTGGAATTATCTGCGGGGATTTATCAGGATGCTCCTTTTGGTTAAAACGCGGCGGTGACGTTGAGTTTGTGGGCGTGATGGGTTCGTTTGATGCAGAAGCAACCGCTACTGCGACTATGCCCGCGCTGGAGACTTTGGCTTATATGGCGCCGGAGCAGCGTACTGGGCAGGGGACAGAACGAGCAAGCGATATCTTCGCTCTTGGAGTGCTCGGCTACCAACTGCTCTGCAAAAAGTTTCCCTTCCCGAATGAACAGGTCGAGTTGGGCGGGAAGCTCAATCCTGCAGCGGTGGAGAAACCCTCTAAATTAATTTCATCACCGCCAGTTTGGGCCGATGAGGTTTTGCTTAAATCTCTCAGCTTAAATCCAGAAGACCGTTACAATAGCGCTGCCGCTTTGTTGGATGAGATTAAGCGCATTAGAGAGAGAGCACTGGATGCTCAAAATGCGCCTGCTCGAAGAGAAGGGGTTAGGACAGGTGCTCTGAGCGCCCAAACGGAGGGCGGGGGAGTGGCGATCGCGGAGTCAAGAGTCCCTGCTACGCCAAAAGCTTCTCGTTCTCAGCCATCTAATCGTCGAAGTCTGATTTTGATCGCCACTGTGTTTTTGATGATCGCCGGTATTATTGGCTGGGGATATCTAAAAAATGAATTGCCCTCTCAGGATGAAAATTCTCGATTAAAAGCAGGCCTGGAACCTCATCGATTTGTGACTAGTAAGGATTTGAGAAGAGCAATTGACGGGCTTTTAGAACCAAGCGCTTCTTTCGCCGAGAAAAAGCAGTTTATCGATGAGATCGCTAACTCAAATGATCCGGTGGCGCAGGATGTGTTGTTGAAGGTAGCCACAGATCAAAACTCTGAAGCGCTGCGTAAACTGAGCGAAACAGCAATAATTGATCGAGCGAAGCGCCTTGGTATGTTGCGGGGATCAGAACAGGTGAAGATTTGGTTGGACTCTCTTCCACCGCAAGGTCCAGTGCCGAGTAATTATAAATCGATACTTCAAGCACTGGATAACACTCTACCCCAGGATGCTAGAAATTCTGCTCTACGCCAAGCGTATGCGGTGAACCCAAAGGTGGCGCTGCGCATTGCCTCGGGGTTGGCGCTAGATTCCGAAGATCTGAAGCAATTTCAAGAGCTAATCTCTCAACTCGTTGGGGATGCTTTGCTACTTGACGATGCTGATCAGTATTCGGTGTTGGCGCTAATACTCGCAAGCCCTGATTTGGCACAGGTATTCGGTGACGATATCGTGCAGCGGCGTGATGAGTTGCCAGACAAGGACGTACTTTGGATCCTAAGCACTTTGGCTTCTCGCGATGATGTTAATGTACGAGCCTTGGCAAATTTGGCAGTAGCGCGAGGATTAGTTCCGAAGTCGCGCGAGAAGTTCCTCAATTTAGTGAGAGATCGATCTAATTTACCAGGAGATGTGTTGCAATCTTAGGTACGGGGAGCTGCCGGAAATGTTCGTAAGCAGGACGTTTCATCGATCTGTCGTTGGTACGATG
>CAZJXY010000500.1:0-2980 GCA_964549925.1 uncultured Bdellovibrionales bacterium
CTGGAGACAGTCTGGGCTACTAGAAGTGGCAAAAACTCACGAGTAGAAAAATACCGAGTCGAGGAATGATTTACTCCTCCTGCCATGTAAGTAAGATGGCGCAATAGTAGAAGTAGGCAAATTGGAATCCCATGATGATAATCGTAGAGAATAGTTTGCGGGTCGAAGTCAAATCTGAGTCCGAAGGCGAGAAAATAAGAAATTACTGTGATAATTATGTTCCAGATCAATAAGACCGGAACCTTTACGCGATAAATAAATTCAGTAAGATCGCGGGAGGTTAACATCAGGTGAGATCGATAAAACGGAGCGTTTAAAACAAGAGCTTATTCTAGTGGTTGTATTGGTATCAAGGGGGATTTCGCTCCTATCCCGGGAAATTGAGTAGGGCGCGCTCAGAGATTGTGACTCTTAGCGTTAAGTGTTTGCAATTTCTATCTTTTTGATATTCTCACTGGAGTCTAAGTGTAGCAATCTAATCATCTAATTTGGCGCAGAATTAAGCCTGTATGTCTCAATCCGTGGATCAGTGGACCAAGTACTGGAAAAGTGATTACTCACAAAGCAACTACTGCACAAACTATGGGGCGCACATTTATAGTCTTGAAGCCAGGAGTGTCGTTGACGCTTTAGCTGCCGCCTCATTTCCCGAAGGTATGTCCATATTGACACTTGGGGTCGGTCTCGGCGCGGTCGAACTGGAGGTGTTAGCTCGCGGGACCTTTCCTAAAGGAACCACATTATTTGGGGTGGATTTAGTCCACCCAGTGTTGAGCCAATTTAAACAAGAAATTGACCGTCTAAAAAGCAAGACCACGATTATTCCGGTACTTGGAGATTCTTATCATCTTCCTTTTGCAGACAATACCTTTGATCTACTTATGTCGTTTGGTCGAGCGTGTGTTGCTTCCTATCGTGGAGTAGTACCCGAAGTTGTAAGGGTAACGAAGCCTGGGGGGACCGTGATAATGGATTTCATCAATCACATCTCTCTTTATGATGTTTGGGATTGGAGGAATTGGAGGCGCTATCTTAAATTCAAGAAGATTCTTTCCGAGGATCCAAAATATACCCATTTCGGGCCGATTGGGATTGCCGAGACGTATGCTGAATTTGGGCTGTCACTTCGTGCCTTGAATTATCTGGGATGTGTTGTCCCTATCGGAAATGCCTTCTCTAAGGAGGTGTATGAATCGCTCGAGCGATATTGGCCTCTAAAGAGAGTATTTAGTAGAGTTCTTCTCGGAACATTTTCAAATATGAAGCCTCAGGATGAGAATTAGCGCCATGCTTTCGGATGCCAAGATCGGGTACTTTAGAGTAACTCGACAGTTTAAGATTGGCTCAAGCGATCGATCGAAGAAACTCGTCATCTTGATCTATCATCGTATTGGTTCAGGCACCAATTCTCCGATAGATATTCCAATTTCGGCTTTCGAGGAGCAGCTAAACTACCTTGCGGATTGCTTTCAGATTGTATCGTTAGATCAGGCAATCAGTCTTATTCACTCTAACCAGGTGGATCGAGATCTAGCGGTCCTAACTTTTGACGATGGATATTTCGATTTTTATTCAAATGCGCTTCCTATTCTTCTCAGGCGTAAATTTCCAGCAGTTCTTTACCTTGCTACTCACTTTGTCGACACGGCTACCCCTTTCCCCTGGGATATGTATCCGCTCTCTGCATATCCGCATGTCAGACCTCTAACCTGGTCGGAGGTTACGGAAATTTCTAGGTCAGGGTTGATTACCATCGGCTCACATACGCACCTTCATAAGAGGGTGGACCGAATGTCCAATTCTGCCTTGGCTGAAGATTTGCAGACGGCTAATCAGTTAATTCGGAGTCACTTAGGAGAAACTCCGATTCATTTCGCCTATCCTCGCGGAATCTCACTCCCGAGCTCTGATCGTCAGGCGCTCGCCGATTTCAAGAGCTTAGCTGTTGCCGGATGGCGACCTAACTTGATTGAACGTCTCGACTTCAAAAACCTGTATCGTATACCCGCACTTCCAACTTCAGACATAGCGTTGTTCTCTCATTCTCTTTCCGGTGCAGGTTGGCCGATTGACTCACTCTCCAAACTACGTAACAAGATTTTCGCCTAACGATCGGCCTATGAGAGAAAAGCCTGCCCATATAGTTCATATTACCACGGTAGATATGAGTTTACGTTACCTTCTGCTGAATCACCTGCTCCATCTCATGCAATCAGGGTATAAGGTATCAACTATCTCTGCATCAGGCCCCTATGTTGCGGACCTTAAAGCAGCAGGGATTCCTCACATTGCAGTTAAAATGACCCGGCGATTATTTACACCGATTCAGGATCTCTCCGCATTATTGTCGCTTTGGAAAACTCTCCGAACCCTCCAACCTGCTATTGTACATACTCATACTCCCAAAGCTGGAATCTTAGGGCGATTTGCGGCTAAGCTTGCTGGTATTCCGATTGTAGTTCACACTATACACGGATTGCCGTTTCATACGGGTTCGAGTGCACCTAAGCGGGCAATATATGCATTTCTAGAACAGCAAGCAGCGAGGTGTTGCGAGACAATGTTCTCGGTTAATCGAGAGGATATTGAAATCGCTTCTAAACTCGGAATTTGCTCAAATGAGAAGTTGATTCCCTTAGTGGCGGGAGGCATCGGAATTGATATTAAGACTTTCAATCCGGATAAAATTTCCACGGAAGACGTGGCACTTAAGCGAAAGGAACTTGGATTGGAAGGAGATGTGAGGGTAGTTGGATTCGTTGGTAGGCTGGTCAGAGAGAAGGGAGTGTTGGAGTTATTTGAAGCGATTAAAATATTGCGTAATCGGGTTAAGAATCTACGACTACTTGTGGTCGGACCAATCGATGTGGGGCGCCAGGGCGCGATTAGCCCGGAGGTGAGCAATCAGTTTGAAATCTCGGACATTTGCGTCTTTACCGGAATGCGTCACGACTTGCCAGAGCTGTACGCGGCTATGGAT
>CAZJXY010000501.1:0-2963 GCA_964549925.1 uncultured Bdellovibrionales bacterium
TTGGTGGTGCTTGCTGCGTTTGGGTCTGGGTTTACTTGGGGGAGTGCGGTGGTGAGGTGGTAGGAGAGTAATTTTTTGGGATGGCTGGAAAAGAGTGGGTAGTTCAACAGGGCGCTTTATCTCAGGTTGGTGAGTGCGTTGAGCTTTTATTGCAGAGCGATCCGTGGAAGACGTTTCGGTATACAGAGAGGGAGTTGATCGCTCGGATTGAGGCGGCGCTTGATGGGTTATTTGTAGTTTGCGCTGATGATAGGGTAATTGGGTTTTTGCTTTATAAGCCGCAGGGGTTTTCGGGTGCGCCGGAGGTTAGTCTTTTGTGTGTGAGTGGGGAATTTCAAAAACGTGGTGTTGGTGCGGCTTTGATGCGGCGGGCGGAGGAGCTTGCGTTTTCTGGGGAGAAGAATTTGATGCTGAGGGTTTCTGATTTTACTGGGGCGCAGGGGTTTTATGAGAGGTTGGGGTTTGTTGAGTGTGGGGTGTTGAGGGATTGGAATGTGTTGGGGAAGCATGAGGTGATTATGCGGAAGAGTTTGGGGCCGAGGATGGGGTGACGGGAAAGTTCTTGAAGTGAGTGCGCCTTATGCGAGATAACGGTCGCATGGAAAAGAATTTTAGTATTGGAACTACTGGTCGGAAACGAATCTACGGGACGCTTAACTACTCTGGTCGTTGTCCTAAATCTTGCTTAGTAAATATTTGTAGCCGGGTAATTTACACCAGGAACAGAGCTAACTTTGTATAGCGGTTAAAACTCCGCGACGGGTTACCGATATCTGCTCCAGTTTCTCTGAACTAGTTTGCCTTCATCATGGGTTAGCGGTACCACGCCGAGTCTTAGTCCCATGGCATTTGGGACTCTACGTATCGATTTGACTTTCCCGAATGCTCGCTTTGACGCGCCTTCCCCCCCCTTTTAGGTTTAGCAACTTTTTCCGCTGGTAATCTAGATAGGGTCTTATTAACTACATCTTCTCGGGCTTGCAGCGCCGTTATTTCGTTATACTGGATCAGTGAGAGTAAAGGTTGGAGGAAGGCGCGGATTGTGGCTGGAAAACTTACTACAAACCCGCGCATATTTAACTACTAAATAGCATGTATATTCGATTAGTTATATAAACGTCATTTCAATTTGATTGACTATCAACATCACCAATATTATAATGCCCCTATGACAAAAAACCAGTTCGCTCTAAAGCTTCGCGCCCTCCGGCAGGACGTACTTGGACTCTCCCAGATGCAGCTTGCTGCACTGGTTGGGATGGGTGTCGCGACAATCAATCGCTACGAAAATGGCACCGAACCCACGGAAGCACACCGCCAGTTACTTGAGGGATTGTTATCAGACCCCGACACTCTGTATCGCCTGCTTAAGGGTAAAGAGGAGCTCTTAGGGGAAGCCACCTGCCAAAGATTGGCTGAGATTGCTGAAGAGCGACTCGCAAAGGCCTCACTACTTCGAATTGAAGCGCTTCAAAAGCAGATAACCAATCCAAAGTTTACCGGAAAACGTGAATTTGATCTTGAGCGACTAGTGCAGATGGTGCGCTTCTTTACCCAAACAGGGGAATGGAAGACCAAGCTTAATAAACTCTTATTCTATGCAGACTTTCTTGCATTCAACGCACTTGGGCAATCCATCTCCGGAACTCGTTATGTGCGTGGATCATATGGACCAATCCCCGATCGCTATCATGAACTCTTTTCGGCCTTGATCGAATGTAACGAACTCTTTACTCGCGAAGAATACAGTCTTGATGGTCAGCCGCTCGAGCGACTATTTTCTAAACTTGATTTTGATCGCTCCCCTTTCTCCAAACGTGAGATCCAGATACTGCAGTTTGTGCTGGAGTATTTCAAAAATAAGAGCGCCAAAGAGGTTGTCGAGTTTTCCCATGAAGAATCGGCTTTTAATGAGGCAGCTGACGGAGATGGGATCCCCTACTCTAAGGCTAAAGATCTGAACTTACACTACATTCCGCCCAAAACGACAATTCCAACAAAGTCATTGGCTGAAGTCGCGAGAGAAATTGCCGCTGCTATTCCGGATGAGGAGCTTGATAGGCTACCTCCCGATGCTTCGATCAATCACGATCACTATCTATATGGGAGTCCGAAACGTAGGCCGTGAAAGAGGTTTTTTGTGATTCTCTATATTTTAAGGCGCTTGCGGATCGGAGAGATCAGTACCACAACCTATCCGTTAAACTTGCCGACCAACTTGGTGCTGTGACTTTAGTGACCACACATGAAGTATTCTTGGAATCTCTGAATTTCCTCTCAGGCTATGGTCCTAATCTCCGTCAAGGCATCACTAAGGTGCTCGAGAGCTTTTGTGCGCAACCACACTGCCTACTTCTTGGTCTATCCCAAGAACGTTTTGTTGAGGGCTGGCAACTTTACCGCGACCGAAGCGATAAAGATTACTCGCTGACCGACTGCATCTCCATGGTTGTTATGAGGAAGCGTGGCATTGCCGATGTCCTAACCCACGATTCACATTTTAGACAGGAAGGATTTAATCTTCTGTTAAATAGTAAAGGAGGGAAGTAATTTATATGGTCGAACTTCGGAGGGCACGGCTCCGACGTGACATCGCAACCAAGCTACTCCTGCAGGAAAATCTCGGAAAGAAGGGCTGGGAAAACACTTGCGTGGGTCACGGCTCGAAGTTTGGGCGTCGCTTAATAATACTTCGACCAAAGTCACGCACCCGAACCAACATCTGATACGCCAATACCAGTGACTGTCCCTAGCAAATTACGGAGGTAACTAAACGGTATTAAACCATCGTGCTGAAGCCGGCCAACGACAAGGGCTGGATGGACCGAGAGAGCTTGTGCAAATTCACGAACACGGGTCGTACTAAAATTGCCCTCAGACTCTTTAATAAATCGCTCATACGCGGCCAGGGGTAGCAACCAATCCTGGGCGAGTTTATTGGCTTCTCGCTCCTCTGCAGTGAC
>CAZJXY010000502.1:0-2953 GCA_964549925.1 uncultured Bdellovibrionales bacterium
CCAACTTAACGCGCAAGTCCAAAGTTTCCATGTCGCTCTGGTTGAATGCTTCAACCCGCTTAGCAACTCTGGCCTGTGCTTCTGTGGTACTATCTACGATCAAAAGTCGCATACTGATTCTCGCTTTCTGAAAATTACACTAAAATTCATTATCAAATATACTGATATCTTGACCACGCTCAAATGTCGGTCGCTCTTTGAAGAAATCTGGCCAGAATATACTTAGCATAGCAAGTCCAACGCCGACTCCAACACCTACCGCGACTATTAGAAGTAACGCATCAACCATCCAGCTTGACCGATGAAACTCCCCAACAGATTGAGACAGGGTTCTAATTCTCCCCCGATCTAACCCTCCCTGATCTACAGAAACATTGAGGTGCGAGGATGGGCGTCCTGATTGCTTTTGAGGTTGTGGAGCTTGAAAGGCCCCTGAGAGAACACTTTCCATTCTTAGAGGTTCCTGGATCGTATTCTGATTGTATTCCTGAGCAATCCCAGCGATTCCCTTATTTGGAGCAGAGGCTGTTTTACCCAACTGCACTCCGGCCCCTAACTTCGAACTAACGGAGTCAAAGTTTGCACCACCCGCGGTGTCACTCCGCGAAGCGACACTTGGAGATTGTAGAACTGAGGCAGAGGGTGGTTTGGTAATTGATGGAGCCCGAGGCAGCGATCGCGACTGTTCAGATTTAGTCGAAAGCACGTCCGCTGGCGGTCTACGCACCGCAGCGGAACTAACCATTTGCTCCGGCAAAAGCGGCTGCAGGTCGTAAACAATCTCTATCGACCGCTGGTAACGATCTTCAGGGTTACGAGCCAGCGCCTTTAAGATCACTTTATCGAGTTCTGGTGGACACTCTGGCCGCAGTAGCGAGGGCGGCTTAGGGTCAGACCTTAAGCGCATCGTCATAGTTGCAATCACGCTATCCCCTCTAAAAGGCGACTCCCCGGTTATCATTTCATAACCAAGCACACCCAGCGCGTAGATGTCTGATCTTGCGTCTACCTGACTACGCTCGAGGTATTCAGGACTAACATAATCGATAGTTCCAACTACCCCACCATGTTCAGTTAACTTTGGCCCGTAATTAGTGCGTGCAATTCCAAAATCGGTAATCTTAACTTCACCCTCTGGGGTTAGAAGTATATTTTCCGGTTTTAAGTCACGATGAACTATTCCAGCATCATGTATAGCCTGAACTCCGGAAGCAATCTGCGCAAATAACCTTACAATCTCTGGAATCGAAATAGGATCTCCCGCACCAAGACGATCAGCGAGGTCACCTCCGCCGACATACTCCATGGTATAGGCAACTAGGTCTCCATCACGAAAATACTCGTATGCTCTTACAACGTTGGGGTGCGAGACTCCATACGATGCGACAATCTCATTGCGAAATCTGGCTGCAGCTGTTGCGTCTTGAGCAACTTCTGGGAAAAGAACTTTGATTGCGACTAAGTGACCCGCCAACTCACGATGACGACAAGCGTACACCAGTCCCATACTGCCTGCTCCAAGGCATTTAACAACCTCATACCGTCCGGCAATAACGGTTCCAGGTTGTAAGCTGATCATATGCTCGTCGGTCAAGCCCACCTAATTTTCAAACCTAAATATTAAAACCTCATCCATTCAAAACTCAAAGCGTATCAAAGAATCGAGTCCCTACTTTTGAATAATACATACATGAAATACGCGCTTTCCGAAGCGGACCGTGTCACCATGTTCTAACCCTGCCATCGAACCGGTTAGTTGTTCCTCAGTGCCACCACCTGAGCGCGTAACCCCTGTGCCGTGCTCTGAAAGTTGATCCAAGACTTGAATTTCTCCACTCGCGCTGACGCGTAAAATAGCGTGCAAAGGGGAAACCGTCGGATCCAGCACTATGATAAAATTCCCGGAGGTTGTTTGTTCCGAGCTGACGATCCAGCGTCCGGTGCGAAGTTCAAATACCTCGCCGTTTTGGTCGCTATCAAACGATACGAGGAAGCCCACTACTGGCGTATTACGCGCAGTCGTTTTCACCGGCTGATGCGCCTGTGGTGGAGGTTGCACAGCCGCCTGCACAGGATGGAATGCGGAACTCGTTGGAGTTGTAAATCCCGAACCAACGCCTGGATGCGATGGCTCTCTAAACATCCCGGCACCACTGGATCCCTGACCCGCGGCATGGTAGCTACTCCCCAATGGCGCAGCTGCGGGAGTCGCCCTAGTACTTGGAGCCGAGTGACTTTCGCCACCGATCTCCTGTGCTAGCATCTTACGTACTTGTCCGGTAATCTCGGGTGTGAGCATTACCGTACGGTTACGCGCACGAGTTGAGGTATCATTCCCAAACTCTTCCTCCTTATCTTCTTTCTCGTGCCCGACTTCAACATTCTTATCGTTGGCCATTTTATGTTTCTCCCGGCTAAAAAACTGTTAATCAATAAGTTCAAACAATGACTAAAAATTAGCCACTATTACTCCTAGTACCGTTAAAATTCCGAAGAGTGCGCAAAGCACTCCGATTAATAAGAGTCTGGTAACTACACTGAACCCCGGTCGTGGGGTTTGAGTCTTGTACTTCTTAAAGCTCTGCTTCTCGAACCCAGGAGGCGGTTCACTCTTCAGCTGCCCGCCTAGCGGCATAATCGCCACGGTAATATTATCATACCCACCACGGGACTTAGCTAATTCAACTAAACTTACACAAGCTCGCTGCGGCGAGTTCTGTGTGACCATGTTGGCGATTTCCCCTTCGGAAACCAAACTATACAATCCATCACTGCAGAGCATTAAGTAGTCGCTTACTTCTCCTTCGGCCTGCTCCCAGATCCAAAATTTTTGGACTTCTACCTCAAGCCCTGGCTCGGATCCAATCGCCCGGGTGAGAACATGTGCCTGTGGATGAGCTAGAGCTTCATCGATCCCAATTTTTCCCTGGTCTACAAGCTCCTGCACATAGGT
>CAZJXY010000503.1:0-2947 GCA_964549925.1 uncultured Bdellovibrionales bacterium
TCTAACGGCGACCCAGCTCGCGGATCAGAGCGGGCGCGATGCGCCTCCGCCGGCCTGCATATCCATGGAGGCTGCGCTACTTGCTGAAAAGGTTGACGTTAGCGAAGAGTTGACGCGCTTAAGTTCCCATTTGAAGCAATTTGAGGAAGTTATAGAGCTGGGATCTCACGGTAGGAAACTTGATTTTTTGGCCCAAGAAGTCATTCGTGAAGTGAATACTATTGGCTCTAAGGCGCAGACAACAGAAGTCCGAAGTTTGGTTGTATCAGCCAAAGTGACTATTGATAAGATTCGAGAACAGGTTCAAAACATAGAGTGAGTTGTTTGTGATAAGTATAGATCGATCCGGAATGTTATTTACGTTGGTGGGGCCAGCCGGTGCCGGAAAGACGACCTTAAGCAAAGCTTTATTGCAGAAGTTCAGCAGTCTTTCACTTTCAATTTCTGTTACCTCACGCGCGCCGCGGAGCGGCGAAAAGGACGGTCGCGAGTATTTCTTTGTTGGTAAAGATGAATTCAAGAAACGCGTCGATACGGGTGAGTTTTTTGAGTATGAAGAGGTACACGGCAATTTTTACGGTACACTCCGCTCAACTCTGGATACAAATATTCGTGAGGGAAGGGATCTGCTCTTAGATATTGATATTCGCGGGGCGCTAAATTTTAAACGGGCTTACCCGGATAACGCTGTGATTGTCTTTATAGTGCCGCCGTCGTTTGAAGAGTTAAAGAATCGAGTGACCAGCAGGTCCTCCGTGACCACGGAGGAACTAACTCGGCGAATCGTCACAGCCAAAGCTGAGTATTCAAAAGTATTGGACGATTCTGGCAAAGCGATTGACTATCTTTTGGTTAACGAGGATTTAGAGAGAACCAACGAGGTTCTGCATTCGATTTTTACTGCCGAAAGCGCTAGACTAAAGCGCTTAAAGGCGAATAGCTATAAGCCAATCTTGAGTATCAAGGAGTAAGGGGGTAGCAGCTATGATCATACTTCGAAATGCTTTACTATTTCTGATTAGTATTTTTCTCCTCACCGGATGCCGAGCCTTTAGCGGTCAGAGCGGTGGCCCAAGCGGAGAGGCTTCAAAGCTTCCGCGGGGTTACAGTGCCAACGAAACACAAAACATCTCAATCTCTAAGAACAAACTAGATCAAGCGTTAAAAGTAAAGCCTGAGCTCAATCGAATCAGGATGGTCGATGTGTTCAGACAGGGATCGGCTTTTCCAGAGTACCACCTTTTCGACATTCGGGATAATAGCGTTTACGCCCTTTTAGGGTTACAGAATCGGGATGTTCTAATAGCAGCTAATGACTACCTGGTGTTTGATAAGAGCGGTTTTCCTCGTTTTGTTGGACTCCTTCCCACTACCGATAAAGCGTCAATCACGGTGAGGCGCGGTGAACGGGATATAAAGTTCGAATATAATATTACCGAGCCGTGACGCCCGGTCCGGCGGATTAATGTTTATACTCATCTGTGCCGATCATAGTGCTGATGAGTGAAGCAAATTCTAACAAGACAATTGTCGAGCGTTTAGAGCTGTTAGCCGGTCGTTTCGAGGTTTTAGAGGCCTTAGGGGAAGGCGCAGCCGGGTGTGTTTACCGGGTCCTGGATTTAAAGCAGAACAGAAAGCAGGTTGCATTAAAAGTCTTAATTAACACCCAAGCCTTTGACGAGCACACCTATCAACGCTTCCTTGATGAATTTACCGTATGTCAGCGCATTGCTCACCAAAATATTGTTCGGGCTTATGATGTCATAAGGTTAGAGCACGGGGTAGCTTTTACCATGGAGTATGTCAAAGGTCGGGACCTAAGTAAGATAATTCGCGTTGAGAAATTGAGGTTTGATGAGATCGATCGGCTATTCATGCAAATTTGTTCTGCCGTATCTGAACTTCACCGCAACTCTATAGTGCACAGAGATTTGAAACTTGAAAATATTCTACTGACCGACAATGGAGAGGTTAAATTAGTCGATCTAGGTTTAATGAAGCGCTTAGACCAGGATAAGAGTCTTACGCGATCGGGGATCCTGCTTGGAACCGCTCAGTATATGCCGCCGGAGTATATCAAAACAGGTACCTATGATTATCGCTCAGACATATATGCATTGGGGCTGATTTTATACGAGATTCTGTCCGGCGAGAGGAAACTCGCAAAACTAAGAGGTGTGGATGCGATCGATCACCTAATGAAGACTAATTTTGAGATACCAAAATTAACTTCTAGGGATGGAGTCCCAATTCCCGCGAAATACCAAGATATCCTCGATCAAGCCTTGGACCCACGTCCAGCTAGACGGTTTCAAAGCGCTGATCAGATGAAGTCAGCGTTCAATCAGTCTGCAATCAACTCAGGCACAAAGTCTACCACTAACTCTGATACAGCCACGTTGACCCTACGCTCGTCTAGGGCTCCGGGCCGAAATTTTCCTCGTTGGCCAGTTGCATTTGCCGCCGGAATTCTGACTGTAGCTACTGCTACGCTTGGAATTCCTTACCTTGGTCTAATGTCTCAGTGGGAACGTGTTAGTCTCGGGAGCTACGAGGGGGAGCTACTTCTAGGGACTGACACAAAGAAAAGCTCTGTGACTAATGGAATCACCACCAGAAGGTTCTCGGTGGAGGTTAGTCAAAAGGGCGTATTTGTAATTTTGAATATGCCAAAGTGCAAGTCTGGATTCTTAAATGCCTCGAATGGTGAAATAATCTGTCCTGAAGGGGGAAAGGTGCGAGTAGATCTTCAAAATGTGTCATCTACCGCTATAGTCGGAAACGTCACAAATGGCGAAGGGAATGGAAGTTTCCCTTTTCTGGCCAAGAAAGTTGATCGAGATTGAAGCTAGAGCGTTCACCAATAGAAATGTCCGGAACGGACTTTTCTATTGGCGCTCTATTTTGCCGGAGGCAAAACCCCCGGAGGGAAAACAAATAGCAGTCC
>CAZJXY010000504.1:0-2945 GCA_964549925.1 uncultured Bdellovibrionales bacterium
TTGTCTTTATCGCGGTTTGAAGCGGTATAGCCCCTCTAGTCGTTCCAGTTTCGATCGGCATCACACACTGAAGGGGCTTTATTAGATCCGGCCAGGCACTCAGCAGATAATCCTGTTCCCGCAGCGATTCAATAACCCGTTTTAAATTGAAGCTTTGTAAATACCGAAAGCCTCCATGAATTATACGTAGGCTATTATTGGAGGTTGCCTGAGAGATCTCCCCCTTCTCAATCAGGAGAACTTTAAGGCCCCGCAGAGCGGCCTGCCAAGCTATACCAAGCCCAGAGATACCTCCACCAATGACTATAAGATCAACTTTCACAATAACCGGATATAAGCGTAGCGCCGTAAAATCGAACAGTATGTATAAAAGAAATACAGATTAATTGCAGGCCTGTTTAGGAGATATTCCTATACCCATCCCGGAAAAGCTTGTTGAGTCAATTAGTTGGCATTATACTTTAGCTGTAGAATTAAGCGGTTATTATTGGCCGTGTTTTTGCTTAGGCTAAGATAGCCAGGGACGGCAGTATCCAATAAGTGATGTTTGTATTTTTATCATTTAGCGGATTCCTACGACACGGATGGCATTTTGAAGAGAATAACGTTTGTAGGTTAAATAACTGCTCGAAGGGGAGTGTACATGCAAGATAACACTGGAATCATTGAACGGCTCTTTTCGTCCTTCTCAGCGCTTGAGCAAGCGATCGAAAGCGCCAAGTCAACATTAGCAAAAAAAGAATCAGTACCTGGGGAAATCCTGGAGCGGATCAAGTCGTATGATACGATCCTCTCTAAACAGAGAACCTTGGCGACGTCACTCTGTGAACACATCAATTCAGGAAACTGGGATGAGGTGTCACGCCACGTAAACTTGATAAACGGCCTATCGTCTATGATTAGAGACGACGCGCGAGCGATCTTAAAGGCTCTCTCAAATCAAGGGGAGAACCAAGACGACGATACTCAGATCTGCTAGCGCTATTTGGTCCATTCCTGTAGTCTACCTATGGAATGGACCTTTCAGATCCCACTCATTCATATCCTTCTCAACCGGGAGTTTTTCGCTCCTCGGAGAGAGGTATCGCCCTACTTTTGGCCATATTCGTAGTAGCCTTGGCCAGCATCCTGGTGGTTGACCTCGCATATACCAGCTATCTTGGCTCTAGACTTAGCTCGATCACCACAAAGAGTTTGCAGGCTGAGTACTTACTAAAGTCCGCAGTCAATTTCGCGCGAACACTAATCAAAGAAGACACCTCGCCTGAGGATGCTCCCCAGGACAATTGGGCTAGTTTTATCGCCGGGCAGGTGGTGCCGATGAATTTGCTTGGAATTGATACTCCTGGTGTGACTGTTTCAATTGAAATTACCCCGGAGGAGGCTAAGTTTCCGTTACGCTCGATACTTACTAGAAACGGCGGGGAGGTTGACGTCAAATGGCGCGATGCAGCCATGCGGCTCTTTCAGAAGTTGGGCTTTGATGATGATTTAACTGAGGTAGACCAGACTAAGCTTTTCCCCGAAAAGCATTTTAAGTCAGACGAACTTGTGGCGGTTCTGATTGACTATATGGACACGGATAAGGACTCCTATGAGGATCAAACCGGGGGCTTCACCCGCGGATTTGAGGGGGAATTAGCCGAAGAGGTATTTGCAAATGAGCGCCTAAAAAGGATCGGAGAGCTGGCTAATATCCCAGGATTTACTCCGGCAAGATTACGTAAGCTAAGCCCACTCGTAACCGTTTTTGGAAGAGGCGTATTAAATATCAATCTTGCAAGCTCGGTCATATTGGAGTCTTTGCACGAAGATATTGATAAATCCCAAGCCGAAGCGATCGTAAATTTCCGTAACTCCCAGCCGTTTGATGATAACAATCGCCGGGATGAGTTAACCAACATTATCGGTGAGGAAACTTACAACGCCATTAGCTCAATGCTAGACATAAGGAGCCGCTGGTTTCAGGTACTAGCCAAAGTTGATTATGGCACATCGACCTACTTTATGCGCGCCTACCTCTCTAAAGCAGATGAGGGCGAGCTCCCGATTATTCGCTCGGTTGAGCTGTTTTATTGATTTCTTCCTCGATTAGCGCGATATTTTCGGCTTAAGCTTTTCACTTCCCGGAGCATGCATGTCATTTCCATCTCAACGCTTAAGACGGTTAAGAAAAACGCCTGCGCTTAGATCTTTAGTGCGTGAGACGCGTGTAGTACCGAGCGACTTAATCATGCCGCTTTTTATCGTTCCAGGTCGTGGCGTTAAAAAACCGATCGGCTCCATGCCGGGCCAGGCGAATCTGAGTATTGACGTGGCTGTCGAGCGCTGCGGGGAGCTGCAAGAAGCGGGAGTTTCAAGCGTACTGCTATTTGCCATACCGGAATTTAAAGACGATACCGGAAGTTCAGCTTGGGCTGACGATGGAATAATTCAACAGGCCATCCCGGCGATTAAGAAAACGGCGCCAGAGATGTTGGTAATCACCGATCTTTGTTTTTGCGAATACACCTCCCATGGACACTGCGGAATAATGCACGATGGGGTTTTAGATAACGATAAAACCTTAGAGATTATAGCGAAGCAAACAATCTCCCACGCAAAGTCAGGCGCCGATATCATCGCTCCAAGCGGTATGATCGATGGAACAGTTGGTGCGATGCGCCGAGCGCTTGATCAAAACGGGTTTCAGATGACTCCGATAATGGCCTATGCGGCCAAGATGGCCTCTGGGTTTTATGGACCGTTTAGGGAGGCCGTTCAATCTGCCCCGCAGTATGGGGACAGAAAGAGCTATCAGATGGATCCAGCTAATGCGCGAGAAGCCCTGAGAGAGGTGGCCCTGGATATTGAGGAAGGTGCTGATATCGTAATGGTAAAGCCTGGTCTTCCATGCCTTGATATCATCCGCCAGGTGAAAGATACGTTTGGTCTCCCTACCGCCG
>CAZJXY010000505.1:0-2945 GCA_964549925.1 uncultured Bdellovibrionales bacterium
TGTTCGTACCCTTCGGCACAGAGTTGCTAAGAAAAGTAGCGGGGCCCCAGAGGAAGTAGCGGGGCCCCAGAGGAAGTAGCGGGGCCCCAGAGGAACCCCAGAGGACCCCAGAGGAAGCGCTACTGACCTGCCCGATAATATGCCCAAGCCGCTTCCATCCGGCTAAATTGCCCTTCGGTGAACTGATACATACAAGAATCCGGGGTGTAGTTCATGAAATTATAAATTGGGTCCTTGCCTTTGGCATATGACGGTACTCTTCCAGTTTTTTTGTTCTTCGGTCGCTTGCACGTATCAACAAGTAGGCACTGCTCATTGGCTCCGCTTTGAGCAGGAGTGTCGGCTACTCCATCGTTAGATTTGATGCATCCACCCTGGAAGGTATGATAAAGCCCTAACCAATGTCCTACTTCATGGGTACCGGTGTCACCCTCATTATATCCAGATAAGCCACCTCCCGGAAGTGAGTCATAATATATACTCACGCCGTCCAGCTCCGGATAGTATGAGTAATCCGAAGGGAACGTGGCCCACCCAAGGACACTCGGCACCACATAAGGAGGCTCATTTATATTCACCTTCGGTACGTCTACAATGTAAAGATTAAGAGTTGCTGCCCCGCCTTGACGATGATTTGCCTTCATTTCATATTCGGAATCTTCTCCGTAGTATACGTCAGAATACGAACTTGAAATTTCGATCACATCAGTTAGATTGAACGAGAATCGACCAGCATAGGCGGTATTCAAGACTTCAATTTGAGCAGTGACCTGCTCTTCAGTAGCAGTGTTATCATTGTCAGTGTCCCTTACTAAAAAAGCGACAACATCAATTATTGGGGCAGTGTCCAGTTGAAGCTTGTTCGCGCTTAACCCTTGGTAGTAATCGAGTAAGATCGTATTTGAAAAAACCGATTCTTTACTGACGTCTGAAGTGCCGCATCGATGCTGCGCACTGACAGATGGCACGGTAACCAATAAAATAATTAACGAAGGAAGCACTGCCGCAAGTTTGATCTTCATGAAGTTTTACCCCCATGCATTTAAACGGCAGATTTCGCTTACGGCATTAGAATGGGCTGAGCTAATTTTAGCATGAAATCCAGCCACTTAGGAGCCGTTAAGTAGGTGACTTACGACTTTGCGATACACCCCTTAACTATGCTCTGCACTAATCCATTATACTCATCAACAAATTCCTTCAGTAGTTTAGAACCGAGAGAAGCATGGTTGAAGTGGAACTCCGCTCTGAAATCCTCATTTGACCCGAAGCCAATCTGGCTCAAATCTAGCTGATTTTCGATCTCTGCATCCGTTTTTACTGTCTTCATCTCTTTTCTCCCTAGGTGGGTTTACCTGACAAGGGCATCTTAGATGATGTACATGCGATACGCAAGTAAAAAGAAGACGCATCTAGCAGGTATAATTGACGTGTGCATTCAATAGGTTAAGAGATTAAATTCTGATAGACTTTGATTTAGTTGCTTCAAAACTGTTTATTTTTGAAATCCTCCGTTCTTCCTATACAATTCCTATTTTCCGTTTAGCGTCGTTGGGTACCGATTATGTCGCTTGCAACACACACATCACCGTTGGATCTGCGCTGGATCCCAGCGGTTGATCAGATAGGAGTCGAGGAACGGGTTCAACGCTTTCAGACTCGAAGCATAAAAAAAGATTCTAAGATTAAGGCGCTAAAGCTTGCGCTCAGTATGATTGATCTTACGACTCTCGAAGGTGCAGATACTGAATCGCGAGTGAGGCAGCTTTGCGCAAAAGCAATTCATCTGCACGAAGGGATGCCTGATCTTCCGCATGTAGCTGCAGTTTGCGTCTATCCTACTTTAGTGCGCGTGGCAAAAGAGTGCTTGAAGGGAACCAAGGTGAAAGTAGCGGCTGTGGCCACGGCGTTTCCCAGCGGACAGGCCCCCTTGGATGTAAAATTAAGAGATACTGCTTATGCGGTTGATCAAGGCGCTGATGAGATCGATATGGTTATCTCTCGCGGCGCCTTTCTTGCCGGGGAATATAATAAAGTTTTTGATGAAATCGCTGCCGTAAAGGAAGCCTGCCGGCATGCTCACCTAAAAGTCATATTGGAAACCGGTGAACTTGGGTCATTAGATGACGTGAGAAAAGCTAGCGAAATCTCGATGCGCGCAGGAGGAGATTTCATTAAAACCTCGACTGGAAAGGTTCAGCCGGCTGCAACAATGCCCGTAACTTTAGTGATGCTTGAAGCTATCCGTGACTACTATTATGAGACCGGTAAGATTGTCGGGATGAAGCCGGCTGGTGGAATAGCCACTTCAAAGTTAGCCCTGCATTATTTAGTGATGCTCCGCGAGACGCTCGGTCAGCGCTGGATGACCCCGGATCTATTCCGATTTGGGGCTAGCAGGTTGGCCAATGATATCTTGATGCAGATAGTCAAAGAGCGAACCGGAGTTTATCAATCGATCGATTATTTTTCAAAAGACTAATTAGAGTTTTACCATGATCAAAAACGAAGATTTAAGCACATCCTTAGAGTTTGACACTGACTGGCGCTATGCGCCTGCGCCGGAGAGTTCTGAACCGGCAAAGCTTAAGGCAAAGTACGATCTATTTATCGGCGGGAAATGGGTCCTGCCTCTCAGTGGAAAATACTTTGAGACAAGCAATCCGGCGACCGAAGAGAAGCTCGCAGAGATTGCCGAAGCTTCAGCTGAAGACGTAAATCGGGCAGTTGATGCTGCACGAGCGGCGTATGAAAACAAATGGGGCGGACTTCCGGCTAAAGAGCGCGGAAAGTATCTCTTCCGGATCGCAAGAATCTTGCAAGAGCGTTCTAGAGAATTTGCAGTAGTGGAGTGCATGGATGGCGGAAAGCCGATCCGAGAGTCTCGAACAATTGACATCCCACTATCTGCCGCGCACTTTTTTTACTATGCCGGGTGGGCCGAT
>CAZJXY010000506.1:0-2938 GCA_964549925.1 uncultured Bdellovibrionales bacterium
GCCGATCCTGTCCTTTAGAGAGTTCGTCTCAATTCAAAGCGGCAAGCAACTGCAGAAACTTGACCTCAGAGATATCCTGGATTCTCCGCTTGAAACCTCGTCCAAGCTCTTAAAAAGTTTTAAGCCGCTCGAGTTTTTTAGGGATTATCTCAAATATGGCGCTTATCCCTTTTATCAGGAGAGTCTTGGCTCATATCATCAACGCCTAACGCGCGTCATCAACGAAACCCTTGAGTCAGACCTTGTCTTTGTTCACGGCCTTGATGCGCGTTACGCAGCAAAGCTTAAGGGGTTGCTGCGTATGCTTGCTACATCGGTTCCATTCGTGCCGAAAATTACCGACCTAGCCCAAGCAATCAACATTTCCCGCCCGACCGTGTCTCAGTACTTAGAGTACCTGGTGGATGGTGGTTTGATTGCTCTCATTCGTGCGCAGGGTCGCGGTTATCAGACTCTTAGCAAACCGGAAAAGGTGTACTTAGATAACACTAATCTCGCCTTTGCTCTTGGAGGAGAGCGTGTTGAGGTGGGAGCACAGCGTGAAACATTCTGCGCTTCTCAGCTAAGAGAGGCCGGGCATTTAGTTGAGGCGCACTCTTCCGCAGACTTCATTGTTGACGGCAAGTACATCTTTGAGGTCGGCGGTCCAAGTAAGAAGAGTGCCCAAGTTGGAGGTCTTAAAGATAGCTATCTGGTCTGTGACGGAATCGACCAGGGCGGTAAGTGTAAGGTGCCGCTTTGGATTTTGGGCTTTTTATACTAATCGCTATTGAATCGGGTTATCTGGAAGAGCGCTAGTCCCCCTGGAGCGCCGCTTTTTACGCAATCTTTGTCCGTATCCCTCGAATACCCTAGTTGAGAGGGAATTTATCAATCCTACTTTGAGGTAATCTTACTTTGAGGTATTGAGTCTTTGTGTATGCCAAGACTAACGAAAGCTCTCTTCAAAAAGAGCGTGCTAATTGACTAGAGAGTAGCGAAGCTCCAGAAAAAAAGATTGTCGAGCCTTAAAATATGGGAGTATCGGAGTCGCGACTATATATGTCAGGGCGAAATTGAACCGAGCCATCAAGATCTACCCAAGCGGTGCGGTAGATGATGTGAATCGGTATATGGTTTTTAAGGTTCACCAACTTATTTCCCCCAAGGTTAACAAGCTTTTCTATAGCTGCAGCGTTGAAATCCTGACCATCTTCTTTAAGGAGAAGTTCAGCCAAAACGAGCGCATTGGCGACTCTAATGCAGCCGTGACTAAATGTTCTTGTCGGAACGAGAAATAGGTTTTTGGAAGGCGTATCATGCAGATAAACCCCGTCGGCGTTTGGAAAGCCAAATTTTACACTCCCTAATGCATTCCAGGGGCCGATGTCCTGACGGATGCGATACCCCGCAATCTGCGCTGGGCTAACGGCGTGCCAGTTTATCCCTGTCGGATCAACCTCGTAAGAAGTCCGGCTCGAGCCGGAAAATAGTCGCAGGTGATTTTTCGCTAAGTAGTTTTCATCCTTTCTTAAAGCTGGGAGCATCTCCTTTTTTGCAATAGAAGAAGGGACATTCCAATACGGATTAAACTCGACATACTCTACCGCGCTACTGAGTACTGGGGTCTTTTGGTATGCCTTTCCCACCACCACCGGAGAGCGGAATTTGACTTCGCGGTTTTTTAACACAATCAGCTCAAACCCCGCGATGTTTACAATGATAAAGTAATTGCTCAAGTCCTTGTGCAGACGTTTTGAGCGTTCAAGGTTAATCTCTAAAGAGCCAATGCGACCGGAGATGGGGATATTCAACTCCCGCACCGTTTTCACGCCGACGATGCCGTCGCGCTCAAGTCCATGCCGAGTCTGAAAATTTATAACAGCCGCCTGCAGCGCTTCTGAGAAGAGGGAAGTACGCTCCTCCTGCACTTTTAGATCCTCTGAAATTAGAAGCCGTCTTCGCAGGATACTTACGCGCTCATTCTCATCGCCAACTCTTAAAGACTTTCCAGGAGGAACCTCGCCCCATCCGCCACGCGAAGCTATAAGGCGATAATGCGAGATAGCCTCCTGCAGTAAGGAGCACTGATCGGGAACATGGGCGCTCTCAATAGACTCCGTATCGGCCCACAATGGAGTGGACACGCCCTGCAAGGCTAGGGCAAATAGAGCCGGTAAGAAGTATCTTAAGTGCATGTGAAGCACAGGGATCTATCCCGAGTTGATCAATTTAGACTGAGGCTAGTACAGCTTACCAAAAATTAACATAGCGCCAGCAATGCGGATTAGGAACTCTGTTGGCAGCTATTTAGATAGGTCGATTTATCCTGCCAATCCTTATCGGGGTAATAGATAAAGAGGAAGGCGTTATTCTCCAAAGTTTTGATCACCTCGTTTGTAATTTCAGGGCGAACCGCCGGGCAGCCCCAGCTTCGTCCGAGGCGTCCATGCTGCTGAGCAAAACTTGCGCTTACATAAGGAGCGCCATGCAAAACTATGGCGCGATCTAATGCCAGATCGTTAAACCCTGGCTCAAGTCCAACGATCTGCAGTGAGAAGCCATTTTTCCCGACGTAGCTGCCAGCCGTCCGAAAAAGTCCTATACTTGACTGCAGACTTCCCGAGCGATTGGAAAATTCCGAAGCGTAATTTTCCCCACTGTTTTTCCCGTGAGCGACTAATTCCTCCCACAATAGATTTGGTTTCTTTGTATCAAATATCCAAAAACGCTTGGACGTAGAGGGCAGGGAATAATCGACAATGCCTAAATAGCGCTCCGCCGGCGCGACACGGTTACTGACGGCACAGTAGGAGGCCTTAAGAGCTAAGTTAAGTACATCCTGAGAGAGGCTCGGTGCTAAGGCTGCGAGCTTATCGTTCAAGCTTTCGGCCGGGGAGGAGAGCGGTAGTAAGCAGATAATGGCAGATAACCGCACTATTAACCTGGGACAATTAAA
>CAZJXY010000507.1:0-2925 GCA_964549925.1 uncultured Bdellovibrionales bacterium
TGAATGAAGTTTTGGTGCATCTGCTTACAGTGGTAGATGGTGAAAGTGAAGAGCTAACAGATATAGTAGAAATTAAAAATTTTAGCCTATTTCGTTTTCAGAAACAGTTTGATGTTGATCCGATCAGAGACCCTGAGATGCGTGACCGCTATTCAGTCGGCCCAGACGATGTAGAATTTCTTGAACTTGTCTTTGAAAAGAAGTTAAATTTTGATTTTGCTAAGTTCGCTTATTTTATAGAGGCTGCCACAAAGGGGGAGAAATGAGTCAGAGAATTATTGAGGCTTTGAGCGCTGATGCGGTGAGGGTTCTTGAGCTGGCTTTGACGCCGAGGAGTAGGGTTCAAAGCGGCTCGTACCTTATCGAAACTACTGAATAAAGGGCACGGATGCGCCCGATGAAGTACTAGAGCCATTATGTCGATATTAAATTCTGGAATATAACGCTTCCGGACTAGTTCATGAAAAACGGTGGTCAGCATTTAGATGAGCGCGAGGCGGCGCCGCATTTTCTTAACCTTATAAATAGTGGACGCGGATACTTCATCGGCCGTATCGGCGGTACTGACTGGGATCTTGTCTCCTATTATTACCAAAAGGTTTATCTCCATAAGACCAGTGATGCTGCAACTATTTTGACAGACCCTCCGTTTATAGGAAGGTTAGGCACGGTCAAAAGTTGGAATGGATTCTATGACCTGAGGGGATCTCCAGACAGTGGGGTAGTATTCTGTGAACGGCTAATAGAGTTCTATCGCTCCTTTGACTTAGCCACTGTTGGAAATGCTAAGTTGCTAACTACGCTTGGTTTCATCAAAGAGGGAGAATGGGCGTACAGCCCGGAATCCAACGCCGAGTACCGAACTTCGTTGATTGGAAACGTTGTAAGTTGCGACCTATGCAATTACCGCTACATTGAAGATATGTGCGGATTTTTCTGTGAGATCTACCCCCATCTTAGCGGCAAAAAAGTGCTGGTATGCTGCCCTTTTACCAAATCCTTCGAGGAGCAAATCGTGCGAGGCAGTTTGCTCTTCTCGAACCATCCAAATAAAGCCTTTAGATACCCCCAGTTTGATTTGGTCTCACTTCCCACTCCGATAACCTATGACGGAGCTAAGCATTATCCGCATCACGATTGGTTCGAGACATGCGACTCTCTCTGCGCCACAATAGATAACTTGGACTTTGATCTGGCCCTCTTAAGTTGTGGCTCGTATGCGCTGGCCCTAGGTTCTCACATTAAGTCTCTCGGTAGGGGGGCGATTTATATGGGCGGGGCTTTACAGCTCTATTTTGGGGTTGCGGGGCGACGATATCTGCAGGAGTACTATACGAAGTTCATGAACCGACACTGGATTTCGCCACGTGAGGTGCCTGATGTGACGGTCCAAGATGAGTCAGCACCTTCTGAAGCTTGGGGTGCTTATTGGTAATTTCTTAAGCGACGTTTGGTTGCCCTAGGGCCTTATAGAACAGAAACAGTTTCCGCCCAAATCGAAGGTTTGACAGTGGGCCGGGATGATGCCCTTGCCTCCCAACATCACAACGGTAATCAATAAGAGAGAATGGACAAAAGTATTGCCAGTCAATCTGTGATAAGAAAGCCATTATCACAGGATGTTCGTTAAATTGCGGATTACTAAGTTCGGCATAATGAAAAAGACTAAAAAGGTAATTAATCTTTTTTAACTTGCAGAACTGCTGAACCAAAAGAATGTTCTTTAATGTGTTAACAAGACCGATCTCTTCTGAATACAACCTGTAGTAATTTTCGCTCTCCTCATTCTTAAGCCATGGGCCAATTACTCCCACCCGGTTATTATCTAAGTACTCAGCGCGCTCCTTCGAAGTAAAAAGGACCAGCAAGAGATCGGGACTGACTCTCGCACATTGGGTAAGTACGGTTCGCGCAATGTAGTCATTTGACGCGCCTTGCTGGGCAAAGCTGAGAAGATTTACGTCATCTAGAGCTAACCCGTTTGCTTCCGCGTATTTTTCCTTAAAGACATAAGAAAAAGTCTGCTCCCATTTAATGCCCATTCCGTACGTGTAGCTGCACCCGCAAGTAAAGATATGGTGCTTAGCAAGAGGCAAGTATTCTTCCCCTCTGTACCCAAGCGAGTTGAAATGGTAGCCCCACTCACCATCCAGACGATATTTCTCAGGAAGGTTAGGCCGATGATACTTAGCAATATACTTATTGTAGCCATGCTCATCTTCACCCTCTTCCCAGCGAATGAATGTATTAGGACGGTGATTTTTGACCGCTCCAAAATAGGGGGCAAGCAAATTATCTGAGAGCGTGCTGGTGCTAAAACTCATGACTTCCAGTCCTTAATAGAGTGGGTAGATATCCGGGTCACGCTTTTTTATTTCAGCGATCTTTCTCTTTAGCCTCTCAACCCAACTCTCTCCACTAGAGTCTGCAACTGCTCCTTCGGAAATTGGCCTGGGAATCGGATGGTTGTGACTATTTAAGTCAGGATGAATATTTGAGTCATTGCTTAGAGCACCTTCGATGATGGCATCAATTACCACCTTCTCAACATCTTCTAATCCTTCCAAGTCAGTCATCTCATTCGCGATAACTAAAGTTCGTCGTTGTTCCAACACTTTCACACAGCTCCCTTCATGTAAAGATATACTTGTCAGCAAAATCAATAGGCCGGCCCCAGCGGTACCTATTAATTATACGCAGCGGTTGGATATGGTTAAGAGCGGATGGTATCTGCTACACAGAAATCGTAGAATCTCTTGAAGTTGTCTTTGAAAAGAAGTTAAATTTCGATTTTGCTAAGTTCGCCTATTTTATAGAGGCTGCTACAAAGGGGAGGGAATCAGATAAGAAATTGAGTATTAGATCGCCAGTATACCCAGCGATAACAGGTTTTGCTGTCAAAATCTGTTATCGCTGGGCGAGCAA
>CAZJXY010000508.1:0-2925 GCA_964549925.1 uncultured Bdellovibrionales bacterium
AGGCGATCTTTCTTTGAATCTGAGTCAGCACGTTCTGGATCAGCCGGTGCTACAAAATCCCTGGCCAAAGATGCCCTTTGTGTGAATTCGAGTGCTAAATTTGCTTTAGAATTCTCGGAGAAAAACTTGGCTAAATTCAGAGCAGGAGTTTTCTCTAACGCATCCTTTCTTAGAAGGTGAGTCTTAAGCTCTATTAGATCCAAGTCTCGATGCATCAAGGTCTTTACCTTACATGCCGTGATTAATAGCGTGGTAGAATCCAGGTCAATCGGCAGGGCTTGGTCAATCACTCGCTCCGCCTCAGCAAGGCGTGATTGCATCAGCAAAAACTCCGCGAGACGGTGTGCAGCAAAGACATATCCAGGAAAGCTCCGAGTAAGGTGTCTGAGTTGAAACTCGGCTTGTGCAAATCTCTCTTGTTCGATCAACTTTTCACTTAAGCGTAAAACAGCAGTGAAATAGTCGTAATCGTTGGCCATACAGGGGGTCGATCGCTCAGGAAAATTGCTCTCATTTAGAGCCAAAGCCAGCAACAGAGGATTCTTTAAATTAGGCCGTCCTTTTCTAAGGATCGCGTTTTTAACGATATAATTGCTCAATAAATTCGAGAGGTTTGGTTTGTCCGCGGAATTTAGCCGAATTCACAGCGACTAGCGCGTCGGTAAGAGCGCAGGTATTCAATCCGACTGCACTAAGCACCAGAACATCTTTCGACTGCATCAAAATTACTCTGGCATCTTTGCCACCTGAATCTTAACTTGTAGCCAATATCTAGATTGCTGCCGTGCAAAATAAAGAGATGATTATTTGAACCCCCTATGAAAGCTCACTGCGCAAGTTTGGATTCTTTACCTCCGGGGACGGTGATTTGGATTACAGGACTTTCGGGTGCTGGGAAAAGTACTGTGGCACGCGCGCTAGTAGAAAGACTAAAGGAAAGGGGTATTGATGCCATTCTTTTAGATGGAGACGAGTTTAGACAGGCAGTGGCGGAGCCAACACTTGGTCACGACCGCGAAAGTAGATTGGCCAACGCTATGCGTATTAGCCGGTTTGCTGAGCTGCTCTCAAACCAAGGGTTTCCCGTAGTTGTGGCTACGATGTCGTTATTTGAGGAGATTTTTAAACGTAACCGTGAACGCTTGCGATCGTATTTTGAAGTTTATCTCAAAGTTCCAGTTGAGGTCTTAGAGAGTCGCGATGCTCGCGGACTGTACAGTAAGGCCAAAAGTGGAGAAGCCAAAAATGTAGTCGGGATACACCTCGACTATGACGAACCCTCCTCGCCTACGGTTATAATTGAGAATAGCTCGGAACTTGCCAATCCGTCGAGTTTAGCAGAAAAGCTGCTCGACAAAGTCACGGAGTGGGCGTCTCAAAGTAACGGGAAATGTGGCTAGGTTTGGAATTATTTGTGGTAGCAGATTATTAGTGCTGTTAGGATATAAGACTTATGAGTGATTATTACCGACGTTTAGATTGCAGAGCCTGTCTTAGCAAAAACATCGAGTCGGTTCTTCAGTTGGTACCAACTTCGGTTGGTGATCACTACGTCCCGAAGGAACATGTAGGCTCAAAGCAGCCGCATTACCCACTTGAGTTGTTCCTTTGTCGTGACTGTGGCCTCGCTCAGTTATGTGATGTCGTCTCACCAAGTATACTTTACGGAGAGTTTACTTATGAAACCTCCGTGTCAGTCGGTCTACCGGACCACTTTCGAAATTATGCTGAAGAGATAAGCGAAGTAGTGGGGTTAAAACCTGGATCCTACGTAATTGATATCGGTAGCAATGACGGAACTCTTCTTAGCGCTTTCAAGCAGCGCGGGATGACGGTATTGGGAATAGATCCAGCACGAGCTATAGCCGAAAAGGCAACCAAGCGCGGTATTGAGACGATTGCCAGTGTTTTTAGCCGGGAACTGGCGGATCTGTTGGTTGAACAGCGCGGCAAGGTTGACTTAGTAGTTTCCAACAACACCATGGCGAATATCGACGACTTGCACGAAACCCTAACTGCAATACGCTCAATGTTAAAGCCATCCGGCACTCTTATTCTTGAAACCGGATACCTTCGCGCAATTGTCGAGCAGGGACTTTGGGACACTATTTATCATGAGCACATAAGCTATTTTTCGGTAAAGTCTTTGGATAAGCTGCTTCGAAGTTGTGGTCTGCAGACAGTGAATGCTTGGCGTGTCTCGACAAAGGGCGGGTCAATTCGTCTGATGGCTTGCTCGATAGAATCTAACCCGCAAGTAGATCCGAATGTGTCTAGATTAATCAAAGAGGAGGACAATGCGGGCTGCCATACCAAACCTGCCTTTAACACACTACAAAAGCGTATCGAAACAACACGGGATGAGTTGCGGAGACAGCTAGCCGAAATTAAGGCGCAGGGAAAGTCAATTGCTGGATACGGAGCTTCGGTTGGCTCAACCACCTCGATTTATTTTTTTGGTCTTCAGGATTTTCTCGATTTTGTGGTTGATGATAACCCGATAAAGCATAATAAGTTCAGCCCCGGACATCACATTCCGGTGTTATCGCCGGATGCTCTGCTTACTCGCAAGCCAGACTATACTTTAATCATTTCGTGGCGCTACGTGGAACCGATTCGCAAGAAAAACCAGGCCTACGTGGATAACGGCGGAAAATTTCTCTCACCTTGGCCAGAAGTAAAACTGGTTCCCTAGCCTCACCCGGGCTAGCTTTCGCGCAGTGTTTTATGAATTAAGTCTTCTATGGCTTGAGCTCCGGGAACAATCTCGTTTTCAACCTGCTTAGCGTTAGGAATTATTGGAGAAGTTGTTGCCAGGCGCTTCAGTTTGATACTTTTAAGCGCACCGAGTTCGGCTAAGCGCACACCGACTTCAGAGCCCCAATTGAACCCTGCGGTACCCTCCTCGACAATTATGCAAGCTAC
>CAZJXY010000509.1:0-2916 GCA_964549925.1 uncultured Bdellovibrionales bacterium
ATCTGGAATTACCCACAAACTTTCAATGCTGCGCGTTGGACCGGACCAAGCATAACCATCTAATAAGCGGCTTGATTGGTTAATATCTGTTTGGTTTGGAAATGGGAATAGTAAGACCTGGTGAAAGCTTAGAGCTAAGCGCTCTTCTTGTAATTAGAATTAACGACATCCTAAAGGTTCTGGAGCCTTTCTCAGAATCCGAGACCGGTCATTTCAGCATCCGCGTACCGCTCAGCTCGCCGACGCGATACATCATCTTTCAAAGCTCAGAAGAGAATCCAGAATTGATTCAAATCGCTTACGTCACCATGGGTAAGGTTTGTGAATGTATTAATTCGTGGGTCTTAACTCGAAGCGGTCTTCCAAAACTTGAGGGAAGCGTTACAGCCGGAAAGGTCAGCGATCACACTTTGGACGTCCAGCGATCGATTGATCTGATATGGAACGCCGTAGTACGTGCTGGGAATTTCGACTCACAGTTCTAATCTAACTAAAATTAACGCTATTCTGGTCCAAGCAGCGGAACCGAGATTTGCTCAGGTTCATCGCTACCATCTGAAATCTGCAGCATCACTTCACCTTTACCCTGCTGCAACTGTTGTCTTCCAAAAGCTACAAATATGGGGGTAGAAACCATCTTTCCAGCAGCAAGAGGGTACGGGTTTAGCGGAGTTATAAGTTCGAAACCTTGGGGTATGGAGACATGATAGAATCTCTGCTGACGAGACTTGTTTGATAGGTGCAAATTAAAATGGTTCGAGAACTTTCCTTCCGAGACTACAGAAAATGGATTCTCCCCGACCGCCCGAACGATCTGATACTCCGACAACTTACGAGTCGACAGTCTGCCGACAAAAATCGCTAGGTAGAGTACCAAGATTGTTGCATAGACAAACACTCGCGGCCGAAGAATCCTAGTAGCATTCCCGGAGAAAGTATTCTCAGTGGCATATCTGATTAACCCCGACGGTCGGTTTATTTTTGCCATGACTGAATCGCAAGCGTCGATACAGGCGGTACAAGAGATACACTCTAGCTGTAAACCATTTCTTATATCGATTCCCGTCGGGCAAACTCGAACACAAAGCCCACAATCGATACAATCTCCTCTGTTCTCATTCGCCTCTCGTAATTTGGCTCGTGGCTCGCCGCGCGAGTATTCGTACCCTACGGTGATAGAATTTGTATCCATCAACACAGATTGAAATCGAGCATACGGGCAAAGAATGGTACAGAACTGTTCTCTAAACCATCCGAACTGAAAGAGCATCAATGCGGTGAGAATCGTCATACCCAAGAAAGGAACTGGGTTACTGAGGGGGGACGTGCCCATCATTGCAAGCAATCTCTCTGACCCCACGAAATACGCCACAAAAGTGTTAGCAAGCAGCCAAGCTAACAACACAAAGGCTAAATACTTAATCCCCTTCTTAAAAATTTTATTGCCGGTCCACGGTCCAGAGTCTAAGCGCAACCGCTCCGCAGGGCTCCCTTCAATTAAGCGCTCTATCGGTCGAAAGACATACTCTAAAAAAACGGTCTCTGGACAAGCCCAACCACACCAAAGCCGACCGAAGACTGAAGTAACAAAAAAAAGTAAGATTCCTAGTCCCCCAAGAACCATAACAATAAAGGTCGTGTCAGTTGCCCAAAACGTTGCGCCAAAAAACACGAACTTTCGATCGGGGATGCTAAGCAGAATCATCTGCTCGCCTGAAACCTTTAGCCAAGGAGTTAATAGATAGATTGCGAGCAACACCGAGCCGACCAGTACTCTGCGGCTCCACCACTTTCCGGGAACCAGGCTGGAATATACCCAATTCCTTTTTCCATGCTTATTTACGGTGTAGAGAGTTTCCCTGAAGGATTGATCCATTCAGACATCCTAATAGAACCAAGACTACTCGACCAGGGCTCCCTCGGGGGCCTTGGGATTGGGAGGGGTTGTGTTCCGAATACTCCAGACAAACGCCACTACTGAGTCGAGTTCATCGGCTGAGATTAAATCCTTCCAGGCTAACATCCCCTTTTCAGGCACACCTTCCCTGACCGTGCGAAGAATGTCTGAGATTTTTCCACCGTGGATCCAATTCTTATCAGTTAAGTTGGGCCCTACTAACCCCTGCCCCTCGGGCCCATGGCAGACCACACATTTCGCCGCAAAGGCATCTTTACCTTTAGCAATAGCGGCAGAATTGGACGTCAAACTAAGAATCTTGTCCTCTCCCGAACTCGCTGGTTGAAAGCTTTTTCGAAGTTGCGCCAAACTTTCCATCTCCTGCTTTAACGTCTCAGTCGGCGTAGGGGTTGAGGGAGCATGAAACCAAACCGAATAAACGATGCTAAACACAATCGTTAGCCAAAAGAGCTGAACCCACCATTTTGGAAGTTCGTTATCAAACTCCTTAATTCCATCATAGTTTGAGGAGAGCACTTGATCCTTTTCCGTCATAACCGATTTCCGTAAAAAATTATTTCTCATCCTCCAACGGGATGCGCGAGGCAGCCTCGTAAACCTTGCTGCCCGATCGCCGATAAACCCAAAAGAGAGTCACGATAAAACAGGCGAAAAACGTTACCAGTAAAATCAGCTCAAACGGTATCGCCGAACTTTCGGGGAGTAATCTTCTAAACATCTGCTCTTACTCCAACTTAGCAGCCGTCGGCTCGTTTTTAATGTCAGTCCCAAGCCGTTGAAGGTATGCAATCACTGCAATAATCTCCCGCTTCTCTAATCCGGCCCCAACAGCGGCTCCTTGAGCAGACAATTCTGCGGTAATCTTTGAAGCCTGAACCTCTAAATTCTTCAGTGCATCAGCTATTTCAGCATCAGAGTAAGGCACTCCTAGACCTCGCATAACTTCGAGCTTTTTCTTCGTAAGATCAGTGCTAAGGTCGTTTTCATAGAGCCAAGGG
>CAZJXY010000510.1:0-2914 GCA_964549925.1 uncultured Bdellovibrionales bacterium
ACGATCATCGTGTGGCTGCCAGGTGCGAACGCTTTGATTCTGAGTCCCAAATCAGGCGAAATCTCTGCAGGAACCGTTGCGATGCTGAGATCGCCTAGCTCCCACAGGTTGACTTCGGTCTGAAGGTAGTTGTCGCCATAGACTTTGCGGTCGATCAATCCGGTCCAGCGCGCCACGTCGTACTTCCAGTTGTGATTCTGGAGGTAGATTGGTGAGTGCCAGAGTCGGATCCGAGGGGTAGAACTGTACGAAGTAAAGCCCCTCACAGTTGCGATGGTGTGATCGGCAAGCAGTTCACCGATACGTACCACTTCCTCCCAGTTCATCGGGTCACCAGCTTTTCCTCGGCTCTTGCGATCCGGAGAAACGAGGGCTCCCAAAGCACCGGAGACGTAAATCCCGACGCCGCCAAGCTCTTGTTCGAGCTTTGAAACGGTCCAGTGCGGAAAGTCGGCTGTGATCAGCTGATTCGTACGCTTCACGACTTCGGGATGGCACCCAAGTTCGGTCAGCGTCGCAATAGTCTGATGACTTCCAACCTCGCGCAGGTGAATCGTTACCACCTCTGGGTCGACTAACCCTGGGCGGTTTGAATTGCGGTAGAAATCTTTCGACTCTACAGCAACTGCGGCCGAAGAGAACTCAGCGGGACGCAAGGATGCGTACGCTGCGTGCAGAGCCTCGACAGATTGTGCAATCACGTCTTCGAGGAACTGATCATCGACTCCGGAGATGATGGGTGGGATGCCCCAGAGGCCCATTGTGTCGGGAGCGTGGTGATTGTGAGTCGAGCAGACAACGATCTGCTGCGGCGGGATCTCTGGGACCAGAGCCTTGATCTTCTCGACATCCTGGAGCATCAAGCCCACAAGATCGAGTGAAACCAATGCAAAGGTCAGATCCCCACGCTTTACTACCAACGCCCGAGCGAAAGGAAGGTCATGCTCCCCTTTGCTCTTACGATTGACGGTAAAGCCACCCATGTACTGCCGGCCGTGAACGGGGATTGCCCGTGCAGCGGCTCCAGCTTCAAGCACGCCGTCTTCTGCCTCAGCAGAATAGATCGGCACCTTCGACGGGACCGGATCGCGAAGTGCGGCGCAGCCCGAAAGAAGTGAGATTGCAGCAACGATCAGCACGGCTAGCAGCAACAAGCCACCCAGTCGTGCGATCACGAACCGACGAAGCATTGCCTCATCGCCTGACATGCGACTTCCTTTCTCCCACGGGAGTGGGTTAGATGTTTCCTTGGATTAACCTTATAGGTAACGGAACACTACTCGTATGTGAAATTAAAAGAGCGATACTAAAGGGACAAAACACGTGAAAGGGGCCAGCTTTGCACTTGGTTGGCGAAATTACAAGATTTTTACCTTGTGGATAACTTCAGTCGAACTTAGTTGCTAGTGCGAAGGAGATGCGATAAAAATCAGCGAATCAGGACCTTTGCTTGAAGTTCCTCTAGTTCTTTTCTTATACACCTGATCTTTCCTTTAAATTTAGTTTACTTATTCGTCCTTCCTACTTTGGGGGTAGAGCGTGGTTTTTTCAACCCAAACAGGCAACTTGCAGAATGAGCCTCTCTCCGCTTGTGAAATTAGTAGAGAGCCTGAGAGCTTTTCTGATCGATTGATCAGGGCCTTGCCGCATCCAGGGTTTGCCGGAGCAGCCACATTGAGTGGTATGTTATTCAGCGGCTGTACCGCTCCATGGACGATGGAGACAATTCGAGATGACCTAGCTGCTATCCGGCGGCAGGTTGAACCTAGTGTCTCCCGGGCCGAGCTGATTCCGCTCCGAACAGTTTTCCACGTACATTCAAAGTACTCGCACGACTCAGACGGAAGCATCTCTGATATCGTCAGCGCCGCGAAGAAAAATGGAATTAGCGTGATTTTTCTCACCGATCATACCAACCCAGAGATCTTTACTCACTGTCCGGAAGGAGAAATCGATGGTGTAATGTTGATTCGAGGAGAGGAGATCTCCTTTGAGGGATCAATTTTGGCGCTTGATACCGTCCAATCGATCACGCGTGGTGATAAAACTCGCCAGCAAGTGATCGATGAAATCAAATCGCAGGGGGGAATTGCTGGAATTGGCCATCTCGATGAAAGTAACCCATTTACTGTGGAAGGTTATCAGTTCGTTGGCATACATAATCTTCATTCCGATGCGAAAAAGATCCCCTGGATCATGTTTCCAAAAATTTGGCTCGATGCCGTGTTTTACCGGAAAAGTTATTCCGATGAGATCCTGCTGCATGATCTCGTTAGAAAGTCGAATGAGGAGTTAAAAGAGTGGGACAATTTGCTAGAGACCAGAAAAGTTACAGGCGTTGGTGAGGTAGACGCTCATCAAAATTTGAAGGTACTCGGCGTACACATCGACCCATATAAGAAAATTATGAGCATCATGCACACTTTTCTCCTTGTTCCTCCGGTCTGGGAGAGAAAGGATCTGCATGAAGCGATTGAGAAAGGGAGAGCTTTTGTGGGGTTTTCAATTATTGCAGATCCTTCGGGATTTAACTTCGAGCTCTGCTCGCCTAACGGCAATACCTTTATTATGGGTGATGAGGTTGAATTTAAGGAGGGATTGGATTTTAGGGTACAACTTCCAGCTCCGGCCAAAATCTTGTTGATCAAAGATGGAGAGACTATAGCGGAGACCCGAGGTCGAGAATTAAATTATCGATGTGAAGAGGCCGGAGTATATAGAGTTGAAGCCCGGGTCAAATTAGACGGCGACGAATTGCCCTGGATTCTTTCTAATCCGATCTATGTGCGCTAACTGTTTTTCTCAAGCGAACTCAAGGGTTTACTCGGATCAGTGGATAGCGGCCCTATTCTCTTAACTCTCCCGAATGAGGGAACCGATATTACTGGATGGGTGGTAGGGCTATGTTATTCTT
>CAZJXY010000511.1:0-2893 GCA_964549925.1 uncultured Bdellovibrionales bacterium
GTCTTTTTGCAATCTTAGCCGCTCGAGAGGGAGTTGGAATTTTTCTCCCGCGCTCCAAATCGCAGAGATTGGCTGGAGATATGCCGATTTTTTTTGCGAAGGCTGATTGTGAGGTCTCTTCAGACTGGCGAAAGGCTCTAAGGAACATGCCAAAAGTCAGCGGTCCGAGGCGTTCCTCCAAATCAGATATTCCATATAATTTTTTAGTAGGCATGCGAATTAACCTCCAAAACGCGAACAAAAGTCATAGTCTCTGTCTCCGATCCAATATAAATTATTCGCCAGGCACGACTCAATCGGACTGACCTTTGGCCAAGCCTTTTCCCGTGCAATGGCTCGTCATGGTACCCAGGTCGTTTCCGTGTCTGGTTGATTCCGGTGAGCTCAACTTCTACCACCCAGGCGTAAAACTTTTTTACGATGCAATCCGGTATTCTACTCAGAGATTTATCGACGGAGCGATGCCACGTTATTTTAGTTCTCCGGACACCCTCTCTCATTATTACTCCAATTGGAAGTATGGTCAATTGCTTTTTACGGTTTATCCTTGCATAGTAGCTCCCACTAAGTGTTCGAGATAAAATTGAATCTGTTGCGTGAAATGTTGTCAGCAACTAAATATTATTGAGGCCGCCACCAAAGGGGAGAAATGAGTCGGAGAATTATTGAAGCTTTGAGTGTCGATCCGGTAATGCGACATGTGATTAAGCGGGTCGGGCCGTTTCGCTTAAAACCGGAGGGGCTTCCTCCGTTTGAATCATTGACTGTGGCGATCATCTCCCAGCAGTTAAGCGGCGCTGCGGCAAGAACCATACGCGGCAGGTTTCTGGATCTTTTCCCCGGATCTGAATTTCCAACTCCAAGGCAAGTGTTAAGAAAGAGTGTGCGGGAACTTAGGTCAGTTGGATTATCAGAACAGAAGGTTAGCTATATCTTGGATCTCGCCGAGAGGACGGAGAAGCGCAAGGTTCCGACTTTGCAGCGCTGTAAGAAGATGAGTGACGAGGAGTTAATTGAGTGTCTGACTGAGGTGCACGGGGTTGGACGATGGACTGTTGAGATGCTTTTAATTTTTAATCTAGGAAGGAAAGATGTTCTTCCGGTTGATGACTTGGGAGTAAGGAAGGGGTTTAAGGTGGCGTATGGAAAGCGGGAGCTTCCGTCGCCAAAGCGGCTATTAAAACTTGGGGAAGTCTGGGCGCCGTATAGAAGCGCGGCGTCCTGGTATCTTTGGAGGGTGGCTGATTTAGAGAAGGTGGGGGAGTGGTAGTGGGCCCTTACCTGAGGATCAGTTCACCCGAATTTCGAGATCTTTGATGCAGATTCAAAAGTGGCGGAGCTATTTAGTTATCCCGCCAATGATCGGATCTTTCTCTAACTCACAGCTTATGTCGTTACTACTACACTCTACGCCCCAGCATCTGGTGCAAGAGTGCGTCACAGTCGCGGTTCCACCAGCGCATGTGCCTGTGCAGGTGTGGTTTCGTGCCGGCCCGCCGTTTGCGATCATGCAAAACCCGGCCAGCATTGCCTCGAGGCCACAGCTTGCTTGAGTCGAGACTGGCACACTACTGCATGAAATATTTGAAACCGAAGCGGCTGAGTGATTAGAGACACTTGGGGTCTTAGGGTTACAACCGAAGCCTACGCAACTCGCACACTGAGTATCACCTGCCTCCCTTAAGGCTCCCTGGCCTATTGCCGCACTGCAAGCACTATTTAGTCCCGCTCGCGCGGTTGCCTCGGAGCTCCCTTCACTTGTAACAGTTGAAGGTGGGGCGCTAAAAGATCCAGATCGACTTCCACCGCAGCTTACCTCACCCATTGGCGCGGCAAAGCAATTGGTGCTTAAAAAGCAGATACAAATATAAGGAATTAGATACTTACTGAATTTAGCAACCATATTGTGAAACCCAAAAAAACCGATAGCTTTACTCTCACCCCTCGATACTTCTTCCCCCACGAAAATGGTTATGCAGCAAATTAGGGATTCGTATCCTTGAGGGAGCTTCAAGTATGCATTTTATTGTCCCTTGTTAGGGCAACAATATTGTTGGGAATGTTTCCCGTTAATAGCGCGAACTACTTGAACTTGCTGGATATGTTTAGGCAAATGCTATGCCTCTCTGTTCGCTCTGTCACACTGCACATCATAACCTCAATATCTCTGGTATAGTGGCGTTTAGTTCCGAATCCAAATCCTAGTTTTATGTTTAGTAGCCTAAAACCAGTCTCCACCTCTGCAGCGGAATCTCAGACGTTTGATACAACCTTCGGGAGACCTGTCTCGCTCGCTATTGGAACACTTCTTATTTCATTACTTGGGGGAATTAAAAAACCAGATTATGAAAATGACCCAGCCAGACCGAGAGCCAGCGTTACAACTGAGGCTGTATCTAAGAGCGTAATGAGTCCTGAAATGATTGAGCGTGAGTTGAGTAACGCTAAAATTACGCCAGAAAGACAATTAGAACTACTGCACCGGGTCAAAGAGCATGGATTCAAATTGCACGATTCTATCTTTTCAACGCTTGGTAGTGATCGAGTTCAATTAGAGGTAGTTAATTTACTTACATATGATAGCTTCGGGTGGCTTAAAGGCTCTGCTGATCGAGATGAATCAGCAAGTCCGAATTTGAGGATTTGGTTGATTGAACATAGTAAGTCTGATGAAGTAAAGCGGGCAATTATAAGGAAAAATTGTGAGAACGTTTCGACGGAACAAAATGTAGTGGTTGTACCCGCCGCAGAGTCTTTGCCGCATTGTGTAATAATTGGTCAGTTGCACCGTCTTCCGAACATGGATCGATCCGATTTAGTAAAAGTAGGAGAGTTCCAAGCTCAGATTTTCCGGAAACTTTGTGAATCTCGGCGCTTCGAAGAGAATTTTGGC
>CAZJXY010000512.1:0-2892 GCA_964549925.1 uncultured Bdellovibrionales bacterium
CCAGCTGGAAGAATTGCAACACATACGTTGTCGACGATTGGGAAAGTGTATTCGCCGAAAATGAACGGAACCGACCCGATTAGACACACACCTATGAATTGGAAAAAGAAATCCTTATTAATCGTAGCGCTCAGAAGGTTTGATAAAGCCCAGTAAGCAAGAATCGCAAACGCAAAGGGTTCTAGCAGCATCGAAGCACGCGATGGGTAAATAAGCGCTAGACCGCTTGATAGTTCCAGCTGCAGATTAATTAGAGATAGAGCAAACAATCCGACAACTACTGCGCAGGCGCTGGAAAAAGCCGGATAGAGGGGGGCTAGGTGGCGTTTACATAAAAAAAGAGCGAGAGTAAGAACGAAAAAAAACATTCCCCATCCATCTCTAATGTGGGGTTCGGGATAAAGGTGATGCGAGAAAAGCCGTAACCCCTCAAATAGTTCGTGCCGATTGATTTGGGCTAAATTGGGAGCAGAAATGGCGTTTAGGTAGCATATCAGCACGGCCGGACCGGAAAGAAGTAGAAGATTGAGCAATCCTTTCGAGGTTATCCTAGTCCGCACCGTCACTAGAGCTACGGAAATAGCAGTTCCGATTAATCCAAAGGCGGGGTGGAATAGCGAACATATCCCGCCGAGTATGGCTGCTTCCGTCAGCCTAAGCCGGAGAGTATAGGATATCTGCAGGATTGCTAATGGCACTCCGATCGAGGCGCTGGTTGGTGCCTGAATGGGAAAGATCCACCAATTAATAGTTAAAAACGAGCCGGGAATAACGAATAAGATGAAGGTATAAATTAGATTGCACTGCTTTGAAGTAAAACAAGAATCTAGTAAGTGATTTACACTGACGAACGCCAGGCAATGAGAGAAGAAGAACAAACTCTCCAGCGCGATGTCCTCATGAAGACCGTAATTAATAATTACAGCGAGGAGGCGATAAAGTATGAATGGCGCAAGCTCTCCGCCTCGAATCAGTAAATCGCCACTTATTAGTGCAGGGTCTCCCGAGTTAAAATGCCGAACCAGCGGTAAATAAAGATAGATGTCGTACCAGTTAGGAAGTCGGTAAGCGAATCCTCGATAGATGTAACTAAGAAGAATTAAGATTACATAGGGTATTATGCGAGTGATTCTACTCATCTATTCCATCTTCGGAGAGCCAGTGCTATAGCCTCTCGCAGGTTCTAAGTAGTCTATCAGAAGCGAAGCTATTCAAACTAGAGCGAAAGCAGGACTAGAGTGACGGAAGTTAGAAATAGTAAAATTACCCTGTGTTCAATCTGTGGGTCCTTATTCCCAGATGAGTCAAAGAGTCATAAACCAGCATCGATCTTCCGTCGCTGTACCGCCTGTGGGCATGACAGTAGAATACAGCCCCTGAATGACTCAGTAGCTGATAATGAAATTTTGAACATGAAATCAGTCAGCAAGATAGATGCGCTTACCGCGTATAAATTAAGGTACATCAAGAATCGTCGGGCGAATTCTGAAGTTTTAATAGATGTGGGAAGCTCTTCAGGAAAGTTGATTTTCCATGCACAGCAGTGGTTTAAGGAGTGTTTTGGTATAGAGGTGTCGGAGAGTGCGCTTAAGTTCTCAACGGAGGTTCTAGGGCTAAAAGTCTTCCGTCAGCTCAGCGAGATTCCTAAGATACAAAGAAGGACGTTCGCGTGTTTCTGGCACAGCCTTGAGCATATGTCGATTGATCAGGCCCGCTCTGCTTTATCCGAGCTTAAGGCACGAATGGCCCCTGATTCGCTTGTAATTATTGCAGTTCCAAATTCACTTTCATGGCAGTATCGCATATTCGGATCGGCCTGGACTTACTACGATACAGATTCTCACCTGCACCAATTTTCCGTGTGCTCGTTAGATAAGTTACTAGAAAGCGCTGGGCTGCAAAGAACTTCATTGGATGTCTCAGCGATATACTCAATATTTGGCTACTTACAGAGTGCCGTTAATTTGGTGATTTCACCGCATAATTATCTATACTACTGGCTAAAGCGTGGAGATACTCGCCAAGTGGGTCCAATCAGAGCGCTAATATTATCGGGTCTTTCGCTTTGTTTAGTGGCATTACTGCTGATCCCCGCTTGTTTGGCATATTTGCTCGATCTCGTAAAAAAAGACAAAGCAGGTGTGATAGTAGTATCTTATCGTGCGGCTTCATCCTGATTAGGTTCGCTGATGCGCTTCACAAAATATAAGGGTCGACGCTTTACCTCATTATAGATGCGCCCGATGTATTCTCCCAAAATCCCCAAGGTAATCAGCTGCGCACCACCTAGGAATAACAGCGCTCCAATTACCGAGAGCCAACCTTGAACTGCAGTTGTGGTGAAGTATTTAATGTAAAGCGCCCATATAAAGACCAATACTGCGACGCCTGCGGCTCCAAATCCGAGAATAGTTGCAGCTCGCAGTGGGGTAACAGAGAAAGATGTAATTCCATCAATCGCAAATCGAATCATTTTACGGATAGTAAAATGAGTTGATCCGGAGGCTCTTTCCTCGCGATCATACGGAAGTCTACAATGATTGAAGCCTACCCAACTTACCATTCCACGTATAAAACGGTGCTGTTCTGGCATCTGGATCAAGGCATTTACGACTTTTCGATCCATCAGACGAAAGTCCCCGGTATCGAGAGGGATGTCAATCGTGGTCACCACTCGAATTAGTCGATAAAATAATCGAGCGGTGATTAGTTTCATAAATGTCTCGCCAGCACGAGAGCGGCGGGCTCCGTAAATCACGTCAAATCCCTCATACCATTTCTGTACCATCTCTTTTATCAATTCGGGGGGATCTTGAAGATCGGCATCAATAACTGAGACTGTCTCGCCACGACTAGTTTCAAGCCCGGCTGTTATGGCAATCTGGTGACCAA
>CAZJXY010000513.1:0-2890 GCA_964549925.1 uncultured Bdellovibrionales bacterium
CCTGTCACGCGTGAGGTCGCGGGTTCGAGTCCCGTCAGCTCCGCCATTTTGGACCTTTAGGTCCGAAACTGATGTGTTGCGGGTTTCGAGCCCGCGACCGTAGGTCGCACGGTTTGCGAGCTTGGCGAGCAAAACAAGAAACAAAGCGAGTCCCGAAGGGACTTTTGGTGGCCACCGCATAACTATCCAATCGAAACATTACCCCACGGAAAGTCCCGTCAGCTCCGCCAGATTTAACCACCCCGCCGCTTGGCTTCGCCACGATTTGTCCCTTATACGGGCAAAAAGCCCTCACAAGTTCAATTTCCCTGTATTTCCTCGCGAACTTTTTTTGCAAGATCTAATTCGTCGGTAGACAACTGATCTACCGCCAATTCAAAGGCACTTCGTAACTCGATTTGGGTATTGCAGTCTGCAGCGTGTACTCTCTTATGACTTCGATGAAGCTTTTCGACTAAATCAGCGCTAAGAATTGAAAAAGGACAGTGAGCAACATCAATCCTTCCAATATCTAAAGTGTCACTAATTAACTGATGACCTAGCTCGGGTTTCATCCAGTCTGGAAATCTCGGGGCGAACATTCCCAAGTTTGCTTCCGAAGAAATTCTTCGTAAATAACTAAGAACGAATGGATGCGGTGATGTGAACTCAACCCGAGACAGTATGTTAAATCTCCGAGCGGTCTCCAATACCATGTCGACAAATTCAGAAGTTGCTCCCTTCAGCTCAAATTCCAGTTCAACCGACTGACCTACAAACTCTAAAACCTCCCAAAGACTCGAAACCTCATTTACCAGCTGGGAGCGGGTAGCGTTGAGAATTAACTCACTCTTCCCATCAATCGTCGTCGCATAATAGTCATGATGAACCACTAAGTCGCGATCCTTAGTAAAATGTAGATCCATTTCTATGCGATCCGCGCCGCGCTGAATGGCGTGTTCAAAAGCCGCAAGGGTATTTTCTTTACAACCCTTGCGATAGCCGCGATGGGCAGTTATCTTGGTTATTCTTTGCTGGGTCATTGATCCTTAATTTCTCACAAGTTCCTGATAATTCCCAGGTAGTCCACAATCACCGCGAATGGTTTTCCCCAAACTTCTCAAGGGCCGTAGCAGTCTTCTTGAAAAAAGGGGAGAATGACACCAATTAACTATGACCAAACCCGTTCAATCTGAGCCATTTCATATCTTAATGGAATCGCTGAAACAAAGCGGCCTCGATGCAGAAAGTCATCGCCTCGCGCAAACGCTCAACGGTACCTGGACAACTTCGACCGAACTTATCGGAGAACTTGGATTAGCGCTGCTCGAAATTCGCAAAAACCGGAAATCTTTCAGCCCGGCTGAAAAGTTACTACTGAAACAGTGCATGCGGGAGGTTCGCAAAGTGTGGACCGGATTCGGCCGGTTTAGTTGGCTACCGTTTCGCCGTTAGATATTCGTCTTAAATTTAGGAATTGTCTCAACCAGCTTTAAACACCACCCTAGCAACTGCATCGCTTAGCTTATTTTTAAAAAAACTCTCCACGGCTGTGCGGCCATCCTTAGAAAATTGCAGGTAAGTTCTTGATTGATGCAGCATCGCAATTAGATGCTCCCCTAACTTATCAGCTCCTTCTGAGCCGACCGGAGAATTGAGTTTTTCAATCGCCTTTATCGCTATTGAAGTATCTAGGGCCTCGACTTCAATATCTCTACTCCAATCTTCGCGCGAGTTAATCTCGAACCCGCTTTCCACTAAAGTATCAAGAGTTCCGTTTCTCCCCCATTTCACTCCGCGTGGCATTTTTTGAAGCAGCACAGTAAGATCCGCTACTGAAATATTGGGCACGGTTTCAACCCACGCGAGTAAAAGGTTTAAAGTCTCTCTTTGATCTCTTTGCGCGCTTACGATGCGATTTAAGTTTGGATTACAGATACTTTCCGGTGCGCGATTTTCAGTGGCAATTGCCGAGCTAACGATCGATTTTATGAATCTTAGATCCGAAGGCTTAACTTCATTTGGCTTAAGTGAAAATACGGCATACTCACTAGGGATAGATTTGAAGCGACTAAAAAGCCCAGATCCCTCAGTGTCTGGAAGAGCCGCAGAAAGCGAAAAGTAAGGCGCAAAAAAGCCTTTGGCAATATGTGAGGATGCTTGCTGGGCCTTTTCATCCATAGCGTCACCAAGAATCGGTTTTATTGCAGAAAATATCTCGTATTTCCCCTGTTCATAGAAATTCTTAATCCGCGCAAACAGAGCCGCTGTCTCCGACTCGCTGCGAGAGGTTCCAGAGCGTTGCTCCTGGTAAAACTGGGAGAGCTCTTCTGCTAGAAGTGGATCTTTTCTCGCGAGCGCATCATGAAAGACGGTCGAGCCTATGATTTCAGCTTTTCTACGCAAATTCACCTTTGACCGAAGGTGCTCGCTCTCTCCAACGTAATCGCAAGAGATCTCTGAAGTTTCCGTAAGGGCAATTACAAGGCTTTTAGTGTGAGGCTCAGCTTCAGCGATTAGGGCCTGCTCAATCGGCTGGCCTAACGCCGGGTCACACCCTATTGTCTTTAAAATATCTGGTAGTTCAGAGAGCTTTGAAGCGATGAAGCGCGCTTGAGCGCCTGCGACCAAATCAAACTCCTCCCCAACTTCCGGAGTATGCTCAATTGCACCGTCCCCTCTCGCCGATCTCTCAGGAATTTTAGAAGTTCTCTCTGCTCTGCCCATCGCTCCCTCTCCAATAATTTCCTTCAAGTATCATTCGCTATCCTTCTAACTGCCCTAGCCCGAGCCGTAGTAATTAAATCTTGAGGTGCAAGCATGCGCTTTGCCAAACGGTGGCAATGCTCTGTTTGCTCAGGTAACATCTGCTCTACCTCGGATCTGCTGCGAACCATGCTGTGATCAAGTT
>CAZJXY010000514.1:0-2889 GCA_964549925.1 uncultured Bdellovibrionales bacterium
AGTGCCAGACCTAACCGTCCTTGGAAAAGTTATCGGAGGCGGATTGCCTGTTGGAGCGTACGGTGGAAGACGAGAGATTATGCAGATGATCGCTCCTAGCGGTCCAGTTTACCAGGCAGGAACGCTCTCTGGAAACCCTTTGGCTATGGCTGCTGGACTTGCGACTTTGAAAGAGTGGAATAAGCCTGGAGTCTTTGAATCGAGTGCTGGCGTTGCTCAGAGAATAATTCAGAGCCTGCGTCAAGCAGCAGAGTTAAATTCGATTCCATTGATTGCAGAGTCTATCGGAACTATGTTTGGCTTCTTTTTTACTTCTGAACCAGTTTATAACATCGATCAGGCAAAGCGCGCCGATGTTGAGAGATTCAAGAAGTTTTTCTCTCTGAGTCTGGAACGTGGCGTCTATTTTGCCCCATCGGCCTTTGAAGCATCATTTGTTTCAATCGCTCATGCCGGAGAGGCTTTAGAGCACACACTAGCTGTGATTGATCAGGTCTTTAGAAAGCTATAAAGTTTCTAGAAGTCTACTCGATTAACTCCGGTATCAACAAAGTCTTTGCGACCTGTGGAGCAAGGATTCTCCAAAAATCTGCAGGATCATCAGGGCTTGCAGGTGAACGGCCGGTTGGAGGATTGATTGGATAGGTTACGCTATGCTCATACAAAGCTTTTCCTTGAAATACGCTGGAGAAACTGGAGTTACATTGCAGAGTGAACGAAGATAACATCCCCTTCTCTGCTCCCACGGCAGATCCTCCGAGCAAGTTCGTAGGATTTATCGGACCATGATAAAATAACCCAGTTTGAGCCGGGTCTCGAATTAGAGATGGTGATCGCGCACCAAGATAATCTCCGCCAAATCCGTAGAGCATATTAGCGAGGTAGAACCCTTTTGGGTCAAGTCCAGGAGGTGTATTGGTAGCATTTGTTCTATCACGAACATTGAAATCGCTATCATCCAATACTTCTGAACAACCAATACTGCAATACGGTCCATACTGATCCCCCGAAAGTATTGACGTAACGTATTGTGATAAAGGGCAGTAAGTAGGACCCAAAGCAGTCTTTCCCTTCGAGAGTTTCATGTATGAGGTACTGGGCCCAAAAGAAAGTTTCCGTTTAAACGGTAAGGAAAGCGAGTTTATGCTTGGGTCTCTAAAGTCCTCGTACCCGTCAGATATCGAAATAATTACTCGCCTTTTTACTGGCTGATTATCGGAGCGACTAGGCGCATTTCTCAAAAGATCGATTGCCCTTGCAATCCCAAAATCTGCCGGTGTGTAGATTGACCTTGGCTCGGGAACACCGGCATCTGAAATTGTACCGGCGGGCTTTATCCAAATAATGCTGCGAGGATCAAGCTGAATCGGGGCCTCGGGCGGGGTCTCAGAAGTAATTTTATTGTCCGGCCCAGGAGAATACGTCCTGAACCTAAAGCCACCTAACCCTAATTTGGTAGTACCGTTTGCAAGACACTCTCCGGTCTCCTGACACCTGGCCTCGCCGAGTGCATAATTTAAATCTCGATTAAAAAAGTCGGTATATCTGCTATCACCTGAGACTGAGCTTGGAGTCGGCGTTCTAGTCTCAAAATATTTCGAAAATGGGTGGAATGGTACGGGAAATTCAGTAGTAAAGGCAGCGCACCTTGTTGATGGAAAGTCGGCGCTGGTATCACTATCATCTAAATATTTGGGAATAGTACCTGAAGTTGAGCCGATATCGGCTCCGGCGTTTGGATCAACGCTAATCCCGTACCCGTCGCGCCAGGCTCCGGTTGAGGTCCCGGAGTCCGGATGAACTATAGAATCGGCTTCGTTACCATAGTTTTTATTAGTGCTGTTAGATGGCCCAAAATAGCTCTGATCCGCGCTGGTGTCGGGAAGAGATAGGTTCTTGATCTCGTTACTCTTGTAGAAGGGGTAAGGGTGGTCAGTCAACCTTACCGCAACATGGCCTTGATCTCCCGTTGAATAAGGATGGACCACGGCTACTCTTAGGCCGCCGGCGGAGAGAATGTCGTATAACATGACCGCAGCTGATTTAAGATCAAACGTAACGTATCCAAAACACTGCCGGAGGTAAGCATAGGCTTTGTTCCAACAGGTGAGGGTTGAAGGCTGTCCGGCACTTTGCGGATCTTTGGTGGCGCCAAGTAGACCGTCGCCGTACTCTTTCCAAGCCGAGTACCCGGTAGGTAGAGCGGAGCCACATGGACCTACGTTTGGCAAATTTGTACAGCGACTTGTAAGGTCTTCACAAACGGGATCGGCAAGGGGATAGAATGTGTTGAGGTACTCGTCAATTAACGCCGGCTTGTAAGCAGTCAAAGTCGGATCGTTGATTAATTTTCCAAACACACTTGGGAATCCGCTGATTGCATTACCGTCCCAATTCGACGCCGGAGTAAGATTGGATCCGGGGGCGCTATGTGGAAGTTGGGAAATTCCTGAAGCCGTATTCTCAACGCTAATCACGACATCTGTTGGCATGATTCTTACCTCGGCGCTCTCTGAGAAATAAAAGCCGCTTCGAGCTGTCGGATCATCGGGTATCAATAGGTCAGGAGCAGGACATCCAACGTAGCCGTTAAGATCAAAGATTAGCTGAGAGGGTTTAAAATTGAAGTCGATCTTTACCTTCATTGATTTTATCGGAAGAGCAAGTGTGGGGGGAGCAACGGCGGCACTTGAGGCAAATTGATGCGAGAAAACAGAAGAGCCGTTTCTAACTCCTCCGATAAAACATTGGGAGTTGGCCTGAGTACCACCATAAACGGTAAGATACTTTCCATCACAGTCAAAGCGCCCAGGATCAGTTACCACATCCTCTATCCCGTTGTACGGTATATCATCACCCCGAGCCGAAGTGAAAAACACTTTGATTCCA
>CAZJXY010000515.1:0-2875 GCA_964549925.1 uncultured Bdellovibrionales bacterium
AAGTTGTTACCGCATTTAATGAAGAAACGAAATATGATAGCGGTGAGATTGATTTGAAGGAACATCTTCACAGGACATTCGGTATAACAGCAGAAGCGTTAGGCTTGGGCGTCACTGTGTGTGAGCTTCCAGAAGTGGAAAGAATAGAGGAATTGTTACTTAATTGGTATGTTGACGCAGATAACCTATCATCGCTAGTTGATCGCGTGTTTACTTTGCCTAAGGGGAAGAATGTGATTCAGCGATTCGCTGTCTTCAGCCTGCGGCAACACTGTCTTAATGCAGAACGTCAGATATTGTTTGCCAACACGCTCTCGGAGCTAGTAGCATACAGTCATCTTGAGCAAGTCAAATCGCTCCAAGCACTCCAAGATGCTAGCTACATTTTTGGCCACGACCTAAAAAATCGGATCGCTGAGACAAACGCTGATAGGATCAGAGTGGCTTTGATCAAACAAGAACCGGAGGCGGTTGAGCAGGCCATTTCTTGCCTGAGCAAAATAGAGATACTGGCTGCCACGGCTGAGTTGTTCAGCGTGATGTCGAAGTTCGTCTCTGGGGAATTACCTTATAATTGGCTTAAGCCCGAGCTAGCAGCCGACTGGCCGAGAAGTTTCAATTTTAATCAGCACTTTACCAAACTACATGACGCTTGCGACTTCACTGTAAGGCAAATCGTCGCGCCTTATATCAAAGGGCATGACTTCGAATTGAGGCGGGTAGATAGAGGCCAAATAACGCAGGTTGAACCACTCGACGACTTGCAAGAGATTGATCTACCACCGCTGGCCAACAAACCTTCGAGAATGCCGCCTCTGGCCATTTTAGCAGGGCTAGCGGAATGCGCACGTAACGCAGTAAAGGCGACCGTGGACATCGCCAAGCGCGGCGATATTATAGATCGCTATCAGAAATTGCACCTCGACTACCGAATCCTGATCAATCCAGATCGCGGTGAAATTAAAGTCACGATCTGGAACCCGTTCGGTGGAAGGGCCCCCGTCAAAAGCGAATCGCTTGACAGAATTAACCGCATATATAAAAAGCTTGGCGCAGTAGAAATTGCGCCCTTACTGGTTGATGACGATCACGAATTCAGCCTTTCCAGTAAACCTTATGCCCGAACGGAATTCGTCTTCCGGCCTGAACAACTGAGATTCATACCAAGTAACAGGGGGGACAACTATGCCTAGAAACCTTGAGCTATTGGTAATCAATGACGAAGAAGCGGACATCGGCACTGATCGTATCGAGTTGGTTAAGTGCCACGATGGGTTCAGAGCTGAGAACGAAATCCAGCGCATTGCACATTGGCCGCAGCATATGTGGCTTTGGGGTAAAAACGAGATCCCTCAATTCGATCTGCTGCTGATTGACATAAAATTCGAAAAGGACACTTACGACCCGAAATATTTCGACGAAGCAAAGAATCCACTCGGTTTATTGCACGCGCTGCCAATCGTCGCAAGGCAGCGTTTGACTACTCGGCCTTTCGTTTGGGGAATTCATAGTGGACAGCCGCGTGAGGTAATGGAAGATCCTATGGCCATTTGGGCTTTTGGCTTGCTCTGTGCGATGGAGCAACGTGAAAACTGGGATGGTTACACCAAAAATTTCGATGCAATAGATAATTTCTTCTCTAATCAAATTGGCAGCCTTTCAGCACTTTCGCCGCGGGAAGCTTGGCGCGAGATGATCCCGCGCTACCGGAGCAAGCTGATTCAAGCTTGTCGCGAGGGGAAGGTGTTTCCAGACATAGAATGGTTGAATGAGTTGATGGGCAAAGTGGATACGGCAGATGCTCTCGAGTTTGCCGAACTGGCTGATGAGGCCATAGCCATCCATAGTAATGTATATGACGAGATACTTCTCGACTCTCTATTCGCTGAACGGGAATGGCACCTCAGCCTTAAAGGCGAGATGATGGATTTTCTCACGAATCTACGGATAGCTACCGGCGATATTTTTGCTAAGGTGGCTGATACTATTCAACGAGTACAAGCAGGTGAATCGCTCAAGCAAGTTTGCCTAAGGGCGAAATACGACGACGCCATCGCCGTTTCTGTAATAGTGTGCGCTTGGCTCAAGCGATTTTTCGACAACAATCTGAATCGCGGTGTAACCAATATTCTAAATGATTTATACATAGACAACACGCAGGCGGCACGCATCTTCGGAAGAGTTGGTCTCAGTTCGAAGTTAAGCAAATTCTTTGAAGCTATGGAAAACGGTCATCTGGAGAATATGGTATGGCGTCAGTGTGGTAGAAGGTATTACCTCGATGTACTGAACTGGAAGCGCGGGATGAAGTGGCCATCCTGCTTGGGACCGATTCCCTGATAGACAAATTCCTCGTACCGTTTGGGGCGGTTGAGGCTGCCCGGCGGTTACATCAATATGGAATGGGTAAATCGTCTAACTTTCATTGTGTGATAGAACTATGGCTAGCTTAGATTGCGTGATTATAGGACATAACGATATTAACTTTGATAGTTTTGCTCAAAAGCAACGCCAATCTTCAAATATATCAGGAGCTTATAGTGAGATTAAGACTAATTCTATTATTTTTAACAACAAACGGCAAACCTACATGGATATTCTAAACTTTGCACTAAGCAGTGCGAGTGGTCGTACATGGAATTTAAATGTGTTTGAGTTACCAAATTTAGGCGTCGCTTACCTGTCCAGTTTCTTGAATATAAGAGGGTTCTCAGCGGAGATCGTTAATTTCTTTAATTATGACTGTGACAAGCTGGAATCTTATTTGAGCCAATCTCCTCTTGCCGTGGCAATTACAACTACATATTACACTGACAATGAGCCTATCAAGCAAATAGTACAATTCATAAAGCAAAGGTGTGTAAATACAAAGATA
>CAZJXY010000516.1:0-2872 GCA_964549925.1 uncultured Bdellovibrionales bacterium
CTAGTCCACGATGCTCAACTTCGGCGTCATTGGAAGTAAAAAACTCGGTGGCTATAAGCTTTGCTCGATTAGGATCTCCAACTAATATTATGCGCTCAGAGAGATCCTTTGGATGGAGATCTAGGTGATAAATTCTATCGCCATTTTCCCCGGCAGTGGGTAGATCGGATGCGGTTATTAAAGCTCTGTTTGGTTTACTCACGACGACTTGAGTATATCAACAGAGCTCTGGGCTTAGACAGCGTTTTTTACTGGATGATCGTAGAGAAAGGGCTCCTTAATTCGAGATTGGCCCGAAAATCCGGCTCCTTGTTCCCACTTTAGTGTGTGATCGGCCCAGCGTTTAAGCTCAGGATCATCACTTGTGGCTAGTGCGTCCTCGGCAAATTGCACTACAGCATCAACGATTGAATTAATAACTGCTGCGCGTCTTGGTTCTGCCTGCATTAGACTATCAAAACCAACTTTATTTCCGCTGGTTTTATCAGTGAGTTTAAAGTTTATCCCCTGCCACCAGCCAGCATCACCGGACTGAACAGTCAGGGAAAACTCGTCATTAGAGTAAACCAACTTATTTCCCGCTCCCGTTCGGTATGGGAAGCGAAGTGACTTTTCGAATTTCCAGACTTTGATTGGGATAACTCGCTCGCGCAAATCCGAGTCAACGTCAGCTAAAGTTCCGTCAGACATTCCAACAAGCTCAGCACACTTATCTAAAATCCGATCAACCTTCTCCCAGTCGCTCTCTGAGAGAATTGCCTTTAGCGCTTCAGTATGATCAAGCTCCGGATAGAGCCACTTTGAAAACTCCGGATCCTCTTTGTAGTTAACCCCAACTGGCTGTCTGATTTTTAAAAACTGCATAAACCGAGCGAGAAATTCGGTATCGGAAAGGGTATTTCTTAATTCCGTATCAAGTTCAGCTTGGGTCGGCTGCTTTGGTTGTGGTGCAGTTTCAGTCGGTGGAGTGATTGTTTGAGCGACTAACTCCGGAGCAGGTTGAGGGGCTGGAGCAACCACAGTCGTTGGACTAGCAACCTGAGGCGCCGCTGAAGCTTCAGTCTTAGCTTCTGTTGGCTTTACCTCAGGAACCACTGCGGCTTCAGCTACTTTTGCCGGCTCAGAGACGATTTCCACAGATCCCTCAGACTTCACGCCCTCGCTAACGCCACTACCACCTACAGCTACGCCCATAAAGATCCTCTCTTCGCTACCGAAAAGTTAATTAGCCAAAGATAGTAATACTATTAGCAGTAATATCATCGCTAGTCAAAGGAAAAATTAAGATTTTAGCCGCGCTGTTTGGCCGCTATTTTATTCCTTAAAATTCGCTAGTTGTGTGGTCTTGAATGGTTATTCGGCGCTATTGCGCTTAAACTGCTTTCGAGAAAGACTGAGTGGATGAAAAAGATATTGTCACTGATGCTCTTAATAAGCCTTCTTAGCGGGTGCTCTCTGGTTGGGCAAAGATCAGCTCATGTTTCGCTGGCTGATTTAAAGTTTCAAGACATTACGCTTTTTGAAACTACGGCGCTCTGTACGGTAAGAATCGAGAATGATGGAGATAAAACTCTCTCTTTAGATGGGGCAAATTATCGCTTTGAGATAAATGGAACAAGAATTGGCACCGGCAGTAGCTCTGAGTCGATTTCAATCCCGGCATTTGGTAGCGCTACACAGACCGTAAAAGTTTACTTAAGCAACTTCAAATTTCTTACCAACTTACAAGATTGGGTAGAGTCTAAGGACTTTACTTATCGAATTGATGGCTCCTTGAAGGTCGCCGATTCCTTTGGGTTTAATACCATTCCGATTGAGGTTGAAGAGCGCTTTAAGGGGCTCGGAGGGCTCGATGACAACAGTAGCTCGAATAGATCGAGGCGCTATTAGTTATGATCTCCCGGGAAATCTCCGAATTTATCGCCTCAGACGTGCTCGATAGGTATTTGCGCTATGTTCAAGTTTATACCACGTCAGATCCCAACAGTCTCACGAACCCCTCGACCGAGCGGCAGTTTGATCTGCTTCAGATGTTGCAAGCTGAACTTAGCGAGATGGGGGTAAAGGACGTAACACTGGACAAAGCTGGATTTGTGTACGCAAATATTCCCGGAAATTCATCGGGCCAAGCCTTTGGACTTCTTGCGCATGTGGATACCTCTCCGGATCAACCAGGTGATGGAGTGCGTCCACGAATTATAAAAAACTGGGATGGTTCTCCAATTAAGTATCCAGACGATCCGGAATTAATTTTAGATCTTACTCGTTCGAAAGAGCTTGAGAAGTTTAAAGGTGACTCAATCATTACAGCCTCCGGAAAGACATTGCTCGGAGCCGATGACAAGGCCGGCGTAGCAGAGATCATGAGCGCGGTGGCTACATTTCTTAAATTCCCGGAATTGAAACGCGGACCGATAACGATCTGTTTCACCAAAGATGAAGAGATTGGTCGCGGAGTCGAAGGGATTGATTTAAAGCGTCTACCTAAATTTTGCTATACCATGGACGGTGGTGAACCGGGTGAATTGGAAGATGAATGTTTTGACGCCCTAAAAGTGGTGGTAAAAGTTAAGGGCGTGGGTGTTCATCCCGGATACGCTAAGGGGAAAATGATCAATGCCGGCGCAGTTACTGCTAGATTTGTGGCAGCTCTGCCTGAGGCCGAGACTCCGGAACGTACATCAGGCAGGGAAGGGTTTATCCACCTTACTGATATTAGTGGCGATCATGAAAATGCCACCGCTCAGTTTATCCTCCGAGACTTTGACGAAGCAGAAAATCAGCGCAGATTAAAATTGATGGAAGAGCTAAAAGCTGGTTTTGTGGGACGCTACCCGGGGTAGTCGCTTCGCTCCAACCCCGGGCTAATTTC
>CAZJXY010000517.1:0-2868 GCA_964549925.1 uncultured Bdellovibrionales bacterium
GTATGGCCGCGGGGTGGTCCTGTTGTTTTCCGGCCCCCCAGGCACAGGAAAAACGATGATGGCAACTGCTTTTGCCAATTCAGCTCAAGCTGCGTTTCTCCAGGTCGATTGCGCTGATGTTATGAGCAAGTACGTTGGGGTTGGAGAGAAGTCTGTCGAGATGATCTTCGATATCGCTGAGGAAGAAGCCGCAAAGCACCCCAATGGCCACGCCATACTTTTCTTAGATGAAGTGGACGCGCTAATTCGTTCACGCGATGCGGACTCGCATGAGTCTTCCGAAAAAGTTTTAAGTATCTTCCTGCAGCGTATCAACGGCCTAGTTAAGAGCGGCAAGGTTACGATTATTGCCGCAACTAACCGTCCCGATAAATTAGACTCTGCGTTTATAAGTAGGATGAACGGAGTAATCGAAGTACCGCTTCCGGATGAAACGGGTCGAGCTGCAATTCTCGAAGCACGGCTGAAAAAGATTGAGAGCAAGGCCAATAAAGAACTTCCTGGTAGGAATATTAAAATAGTAGGCGAAGTCGACTGTCAAGGAATTGCCCACCTAATGACGGGTGATATGGGCGAGAATGTGATTAGTGGTCGAGAGATAGATAATCTAGCCAATGAACTTGCAACCCAGCGCGCAGCAGAATTGATTAGGCAGTATAAGGAATACGAGAAGTCGCTTGAACTAAAAATTGATCCTGCAACATCAAAGCCAATCAAACCAGCGATAAATATGGATAAGGCTGCCGAATTAGCGGCCGGATTGCCTTTGTGGGATACAACTACGGTTCTCAGTGCCGCAATTAAATTCAGTAAGACAGCCTTCATGTTCGACCAATCGATCACAGTGGATAAATACATTGAAGCAATTGCAACTTGGCGAAAGCTTGAGGCGGAATTAAAGGCCAAAGCAGAGGAAGCTAAGAAGAAAAGTGAGAGTGAACCAACGCCAGAAGTTCAGGCTTTAGTTCATCCACCAAGATACTCACTTTTGCCGATCAGCGAAGCGGAAGCTAAAACTGAGATGCTTAATCTTTTAGCCAAGAGAATAGAGGCCGGGGACGAAACTATTTTGATAGAGCTTTACATTAAGAATGACGCAATGTCTGAGCCTGTAAGAAGTCTAGTATCTTCCTTTGTGAGCGACAAAATTACTAAGGAAGAAGCACTCGGGCTTCTTCAGAATTTAAAAACAGATGAATCAGTCAAGCCGCCAGAGCTTGCGATTAAGTAATAAAATTTACCCATATAACGGGGGAGTGTTGTATGTCTACCTTGTCTAATAAAGAGCATCCTGCGAATGCATTAGGAATGGTCTCGGTGTTTGCAGCGGTGCTTCCGGCATTTGCAAAGGCTGAGCCATCTTTCACCGAGCCGGGTCCTGAACCCTTACCCGTTGTGAGCACGGTTACCGGACTTGAAGAGCAGAAGGTCGTTTCTGGGCCCCAATTTGTAGATCGACTTTCAGATATTAAATCCCGCTATGAGCAAACAGGGGATAGGTTCTTCATTCTTGGGCAAAAGAGTTTGAACTTAAGTACCCACACGATTGAAGTTATCCTTACAGCGATCGACCAGCACCCAAACTGGGCTGTGGCGATTCTTGACGATGTAACTAACGAACAGTACAAAACCGCGGATGGGATGTCTTACGGCGTTGATGCTGCGTACAACTATTTAGGGATGGAGTTCATTAGCGGAACTAAGTTCGGTCAATCTCTTGATTCGCGGACTGGGGAACGAAACGCGGCGATGTACGTAGTTATTCTCAACCCTGAAAATAGAAATCTGAAACTGAGTGCGGCTCATGAAAAGTATGGGCTGGATGAGAACCTGGAAAGTCTTTATGAGCCGGGGGATGCCGCTCTAAACGATGGCATGGACCTTGGACGAGCTGTCTCTGCTACGATCGAAGGTGTTGAAAATGAATTGACCGAGCGCATGGAGAGTGCTGCGCGTCGCCCGTACATTATCGGTGGCGCTCTTTTGGCCGCGCTTGCTGCAGCCGGAGTTGCAGCTGGAACGATTCTTAGGAAGCGCAGCGCATCTTCGGAAGAAAAGGCCAAAGAGCTTGCAGCCAACTGGGATAAGGTTCTCGATGATCAGAAGCCAGAATATCTTGGTCTTGAGGCTGGAGCAAAGAGATTAGCAGAAAGAGATTTCAAGGATGGCGGCAAAACGGAAGACGGCGCCGATCAAGCGCTAAAGCATTCTATGCTTACCGGCGCCTATCGCCGTGAGGCCGAGGCCAGACTCAAAACCGCTCAGGATCTAATCTCCAAAGGCGGATCGTTTTCGTCTAAAAATTATGAGGAGGCAGTCGCGATACTTTCAGATCGAAAGATGCCGATCGACTTTAACTCGATGCTTGAACAGATTAAGCGAGAAGAGGCTAGTGGAACGGAGAGAGAAATTAGTCCGATGTGGTCCGGACTACAATACACCGAGACTCAAAATCTAAGCTTTAAGCAGTTGATCGACGGAATCGCTGATAATTTCAAAGATGGCGTCAAGCTAGTTAATGAACTAGAGGAAGCGATTGATCAGGCTGACGACAAAATCGCTGCGCTTGGTACGACCATTAGTGGATTCCGTGATCGAGTTGACCAGTTTACTTCTTATCAGGATCGTGTCCCCGGAATATGTGTCGATGCCCTAAGGGACTCTGTAGTTCCGGCTTTGCAGTCGGTGCATGAGAAAGCCTCAGCCGAGCTCACAGGCGATCCAAAAAGCGCCTTTGACTTAGTGGTTGAGATTGAGCAGCGCCTCGAAAAAGTCTCAGGTGTAGTTACTACTCTGGCTAGTGCAGCCAAAGGGGATATCGAGGCCATACTTCGGAGCCGCGATGGACTAAAGAGAAATGATATCGCC
>CAZJXY010000518.1:0-2867 GCA_964549925.1 uncultured Bdellovibrionales bacterium
TGAACTAAGAATTAATCCGACTCAAAATCGCAACCTAGAATTCCCCGGTTTTGAACTACTTGAGTCGGCTATTGACTCTGCACTGCAGGAATTCGAGCCTAATTTTGGCGGCTTCGGCGGAGCCCCAAAATTTCCGCCCGCCATGCGACTGCGGCTGCTGATGCGAGTAAGCACGTCAAAGGATCAGTCGCGTAAAAAGCTAGTGCAAAGTGTGATCGATCATACTCTAACGCGGATGGCGCATGGCGGAATTTATGATCATTTGGCCGGCGGATTTTCTAGGTACTCAACCGATGCACGCTGGGTCGTGCCGCATTTTGAGAAAATGCTTTATGACAATGCGCTGCTCATTCAAACTTATTTAGAAGCGTATCAACTAACAGGGACTAAACTGTATCGAACCATTGTAGAAGAGTCTGCGGATTATCTCCTGCGTGATATGCGGAGCGAAAATGGCGGATTTTGCTCGGCTGAAGATGCGGATAGCGAGGGGAAAGAGGGTAAGTTTTATGTTTGGACCGTCGAGCAGTTAAAGGAGATACTGTCCCCCGAGGAATTTTCGGCTTTAGAAAACATCTTTGCCATCTCCGAGCAAGGAAACTTCGAAGAATCAACAAATGTTCTTACCATCAAACCTGGGGTGCAGTGGGAGCAAAGATCTAATCGACTGGTCCAAAGTGCTCGGGAGAAATTACTGCGTAAGCGCGATGAACGCATTCGGCCGCTGCGCGATGATAAGATCCTGACATGCTGGAATGGACTTGCGATATCTGCGCTGGCAAAGGCTGGAGCGGCACTTCAGAAAAAGGATTACATCGAGGCTGCTGTAAATGCAGCGGTGTTTATCAAAGAGAAGCTTTATCACAACGGAACTCTATACCGGCGATTCCGCGACGGAGAGACCAAATTCGAGGCGCTGCTTGATGACTATGCCTTTTTAATAAGAGGTCTAATTGATCTCTATCAAGCCGGTGCGGACGAGTCTTGGCTGCTCTGGGCTAAGGAGTTGCAGGAAGCGCAGGATTCGAAGCTCTGGGCAGAGCAGGAGGGGAGTTATAGGTATTCTAACGCAGCGCTGATCTTTGAGTTGATCACTTATTTAGATAGTGCCGAGCCAAACCCGAATGGTATTTCCGCGCTAAATCTTTTGCAACTTAGTCAGTACTTCTTGCAAGCAGATTATCGGGAGCGTGCTAAGAGAATTCTCTGTGCCAGTGCGAAACAGATTGAGAGATTTCCACATGGATTTTCAACGATGCTGATCGCTCTGGATTATTTATTGAACGGGGGAAAGGAGATCGTGCTCGTTCCGGGTAGAGATGGCATCAGTGATCCCGGATACAAATCGCTAAAAGTCCTCCTAGATTGTGGACTATTTGCTCATTCAGTGGTGTCGCACTGCGTCAACGAAAGGATTCCACTGACGAGAAATAAGATTAGTGTGGATGGTGAAGTTACACTATATCTTTGTGAACATGGAACTTGCAACGCACCGGTGCATGGCTTGGCAGCCGTCGAGAATCTTATCACCAAGTTTCGCAACCCTAAAGCCCCACTCAACTAATTGCCTTTCTTAAATTGAATGAATGTAGGTGTTTTGGCTAATTGCCAAAGTGGCGCCTAGTGGCTACAATATACTAATGGAACGGAAGGAAATTGAAACAGTAGGGATCCGGGTACTAAGGGATAACCTGAGCAAATTTTTAGAACGAGTTGCGTTAGGAGTGAGGATTCTTGTAACTGATCGGGGGCGAGTGATAGCTGAACTTCATGCCCCGGGGATGGAGATTAATCAAGCGCTCAACAATGATTTTACAGTGTTCCAAAATTGGATTGAGCAAGGTGATATCAAACCGGGCAAGGCAGCAGCCTATGATTATAAGCAAGCTCTTGAGCATATCAAGGTTAAATCCCCAGAGGGAACTTGGAAATCTGTGCTGGATAAGGAGCGGGGAGAGTGAACCTGTACGTTGAAACTTCCGCGCTGCTTGCGTGGTTATTTAATGAGCCAAGTGCCTTAAAAATCGCGCGGATTTTTTCAAAAGCGGAACATATCGCATCCTCATCACTTACCGTACTTGAGGCTGAGAGAGCGCTAATTCGCCAAGAAAATTCTAATATGTTGAAGGCTGCAGAGGTTAGAGAGATGCGGAATAGATTGGTCGCGGCAACGAGTCGTTGGCATCTGCTTCGGATCACTGACAAGGTTCAGAGCCGTGCCAGTGAAAAATTTCCAATTGAGCCAGTCAGGACTCTTGACGCGATTCATTTAGCCTCTGCCTTAGAGTTAGTCACTCCCTTCCCGGATCTGGTTGTCTTCTCCTTGGATCATAGGATTACTGACAATCTGGGGCCATTAGGGCTTGTAGCGCTCGATTGATTTAGTCCGCTGTTCCCATTTCTCAGTTTAGTCAGAGTAATATTCGACGGACCCTAATAGACCTAATACCCCGTTATCCTAAGTGGTTAAAAAAACGGGATTCATTCCCATTTCTCGGTTTCGGGCCAAATAAAATGTCACGAAAAAAAAAAATGACATAACAATTGGGTCACAGTCGTGGAGACATTATCGACCCAGCTTAAAGCGGAGTTGGCATACCTCCACATAGATCGTGCGTATAACTTTAATTAGGGAATGTGTATGAAATATTGGATAAAATCACTGGTACTCTGCTCAGCGCTTGCAGTCTTTCTTTCTGTTGACGCATATGCGCTTCAGACCTCTAAAGCGGAAGACTGTTGGCGGGAGTATAGAGCATGTATAGCACCTGTTCAAAACAGTTTCATAATGTGCTTAATTAATAACAATACTGCCTTAGGAGAGTGTCAATCTTTTTGCGATTCATCCGATGCGGATTGTTTAAGCG
>CAZJXY010000519.1:0-2859 GCA_964549925.1 uncultured Bdellovibrionales bacterium
CAATCGAATCAATAAAACAGCGCATTCGAGAGTTTGCCGAGAGCGTTGTTAACGGACACGATCCGAATGATCTTGCTAAAGCTGATCTAAGTCTAAAGCCGTAGCGCCAAATTCTTCCATCATATACAGAGCTTCGTAGCAGTAGAGAATTGATGGTAAATTTAGCTGCTGTTAGGGGACACGTTCGCGTGGAACCTAATTAACCCAATCGAAACTCCCACTGTCCGTTACGGCCCGCTCCGCCCGTGCACGCCCCAAGATTAACTTACTGAAAACACTCGCTAATTTTCGCAGTTTCGTGCCATAAAAGGAGCCGCAGATCGTTCTCCTAACGGTCTTTAGTGTCGAAAATATCTATAGTTTCTTCTCGCAGAAGAGCTGGATCTATGCCTTGTCACCCACACGGATGAGGGGAAGTTTTGACATGGCTGTTACCTTTGGTGCATCAAAAGAGATTCTCGCTGTAAAGCGTAATCTTGACCGCAATGGGGAGAAACTATCCCAAAGCTTCGAACGGCTATCAACCGGACTTAGGATCAATAGAGCTGTTGATGATGCAGCCGGATTGGCAGTAGCCCAAAAATTACGTGCCGACAACAAAGTTTACGGACAAGCAATCAGAAATATCAACGATGCAATAAGCACACTTTCTGTTGCCGAAAGCGCTGTGAGCTCACTCTCTGGCCTAGTTACACGGCTAAAAGAAATATCAGAACAATCAGCTAACGGGGTATTGAACCTGACTCAACGTAGAGCGCTTCAAAAGGAAGCGGACGCTTTGGTAAACGAATATAATCGCATAACCCAAACCGTCACGTTCAATCGTAGAAATCTGATAGATGGTTCCTATAATCAGATGAATCTCCAAAGTGGGTATGGCGATAACGCGGCAATCGTTTTTAACCTAGGTGAAGATCTAGCCAGACAACAGGGAACTGGATCTCTTGCCTTGAGTTCGACATTGAGCGGAGGAAGTTTAGATCAACAAGCTGTCTTCGCCGACGTAAATGAAGACGGGAAGTTGGATTTAGTCTCAACTTCTGCTACCGATGCCAAAATCAACGTACAGCTTGGGAACGGCGATGGCACGTTCGGAACTTTGACGAGCTTCGCCACCGGTCTAACCGGCTCAGGGCCTCTATCAGTTGCTGACTTTAACGGTGATGGAAATTTAGATGTACTTGTAATGCGAGGAGGGAACATAACCAACTCTTCTCTCGAGGCCTCTATTAGACTTGGAAATGGGGATGGTACATTTGCTGCTCAGGATACCTTTAGCACTAGGGGCGGTGCGGCAAATTATGACAACCGAGAGATCGCTACTGGCGACTTAGATAACGATGGCGATCTTGATTTCATCTATACCGGGATGACAGCACTTACCGGACTTGTTTATTTTGATGTTCAACTAAACAACGGGAATGGAACTTTCACTACCGGAACTGGCCTGGCAGGTGGCTTAACTTTTGATTCCTCGTCCGTCACCTTAGGCGATGTAAATAATGATGGCATTCTGGATGCGGCGTATGCTTACGGTGATACAGACGATGTAGTTGCAATAAAGTTGGGTAATGGCGATGGAACATTTGGCAGTGTGACGACTTATGCCGGAGGAAGCAACCCAGGCGAAGGGGTTCGGCTCGCCGATCTAAATCGTGATGGTTTTCTTGATATGATCAACGCAAATGATGATGGGAACGCTCTGGTTAGGCTTGGAAACGGGGATGGCACATTTGGCTCTTCTACCGCGTATGCCTTTAACGTGGATGAGCTACGTATCGGAGATATTAACGGAGACGGCTATACCGATCTCGTAGGAGGTAAGGATGGAAGCCTCCTTGTTCGCTTAGGCAATGGAGATGGAACTTTCGGCGCCCAGACTACAAGCACTGGAGCCGGAGCAGCAACTGACCAGCTTGAAATGGCAGATATTAATAATGACGGTGCGGTCGAGGCCGTGATGGTAGGAAATAATAATCTCTACCTCTTTAGCCCTAGCACTAATCAAGTTACAACCATGGGGTATATAAACATTCTTACGGCCGCAGATGCCGCGGCTCAGCTTTCCACTTTAGATACCGTCTCTACTCGGGTACAGCGCGAATTGGGCCAGATTGGGGCTGGACAAAGCAGACTTGAAACGACAATCCGAGTGCTTCATGGGCGGCATGAGCAAGGGTCTGCGGCTGAATCACGCGTTACCGATATAGACTATGCCGAAGAGGTCGCTCAGATGATAAAATTTCAGGTTCTTCAAGACGCGGGCACTGCGCTTTACGCACAGGCGAATGTGATTCCAGAGGTTGCACTGCAACTATTAAGGCAAGGGTGATCCTAGAACACTCTCATTTCAAGAACTGAATCTATGTGGTAGACCTAATTCGATGGTTGCGCATAAAGACTTTGAGAAGATAACCATAGTCTCAATCAACGGCATAGTAAGCCGCACCCAGGGTACGTTAAACGCGCTAATTCATAGTGGCGCTAATTTACCAGGCGCCAAGTTGCTTTTAATCTCCCCAACACTTCCCAATGACCCTCCATCCAACCTCCGCCACGTCCCAATCGTAGAGATGGGGTATCTCGAATATTCAGTCTTTGTGCTCTATTGCTTAAGTGCGTTTATCGAAACTGAATTTGCTTTAATTGTTCAAGATGATGGCTGGGTGATTAGTGCCAGTAATTGGAATCCGGAGTTTTTACAGTATGATTTCACTGGGGCTCCGGTGCATCTGGCACGAATCTACAATGATCAAGTTTCCCGGATTGTAAACGGCTTTGAGTGGGTTCACGCTCCACCCGGCACCCGCATGGATAACGTATTAAACGGAGGTTTCTCGCTGCGGAGTAAAAGGTTAC
>CAZJXY010000520.1:0-2845 GCA_964549925.1 uncultured Bdellovibrionales bacterium
GTAGTAATTAAGCAGTTAGCGGCATATGGGATGCCGTTTACATGACAAATTTCATCACCATAATACGTCGGAATCGGCCGCTCGACAATTCTCATTCCGCGCTCGGCCATAGCAAGAATTATCTGGGTGTCAAAGTGCCAGTTATTGGTAAAAGACTGAAATGGAATCTGCTTTAGGGCATGAACTGAATAAATCCGATAGCCGGAATGATACTCACTCAGCTTTAGTCCGCTAAGTTTATTTTGAAGAAAGGTTAAAATTTTATTACCGACGAATTTGTATAGCGGCATCCCGCCCTTTAGTGCCGCAAATGCGGTAGACATGCGCGATCCAAAAGCCATATCGGCTTCACCTTTCTTAAAGGGCTCTAGCAGAAAAGGTAGGGCCTCTGGGGCATATTGGCCATCACCATGCAGCAAAGCTACCACGTCCAGGCCGCGATCAAGCGCGTACTGATAACCAACTTTTTGATTGCCGCCGTACCCTTGATTCTCCTCATTGCGGTGAACGGTAAGCTTCTCTAATCCCTTTTCCTGCTTGAATCCAAGAGCGGCATAATAAGTGTTATCTTTACTACAATCATCGACCACAAAGATCTCTTCAACCTCATCCCAGGTCTCTTTGGGAATTCTGGAGAGAGTTTGGTGCAGATGATTGACCGCGTTATAGGCTATTACGAAAATTCCGATGCGAAGCTTTTGGCTCATCGCTCAATCTTAACTCTTAACTAAAGTTCCAACCAGATCGTACCCGGCGACTTCAGTAATTTCAACTAATCCAAATCTGCCGGGAGTAATCATATCCAATGACTCTCCGATCCCAGGTTCTATATCATTAATTATTACAGATCCATCAACCTCAGGAGCCTGAAACGGTGTGCGTCCTACTAATAATAAGTCAGTATCTTCATGTGTTCCAGTAATCAGGACTGGGAAGCGTGATCCGACGAAGCTAGAGAGCCGCTTCGAATTGACTTTGGCCTGAGCTTCCATCAAGCGGGCATAGCGCGCCCCTTTGAGCTCTTCACTGACTTGAGCTTCCATCTCGAAAGATGGAGTTCCATGTTCTTTAGAATATTTAAAGATGCCGACGTTAGTAAAATGACCTTCTGAGATGAAACTTTCCAGATCGTCCACATCTTTCTCGGTCTCGCCCGGGAATCCAACAATAAATGTAGTGCGGATATGAATTTGCGGAGCCTTTTCTCTGATTAACTTCACTATCGAGCGCGGCGAATACCTACCGAGCGGGCGCTTCATCTCCTTTAGCACAGCTTCACTTGAGTGTTGTAGAGGGATGTCGATGTACTTCACCACAGAATCTAGCTCAAGCACTGTCTCTAGCAACGCTTCATCCGTCCCAACCGGGTACGCATAGAGCATTCTAACCCAACGTTGTTCCCTAGTGTCGGTCTTTAGCATTCGATCGATCGATCGCAATAAATCAGAGAGTTTCGGACCTTTTCGATCCAATCCATAGGAAGTCAGATCTTGTGCGACCAGGTTAAACTCTTTCACTCCGCGCTGAGAGAGCGCCTGAATTTCTGCAACTACTGAGTCAAGAGTTCGACTGCGCATCGCTCCCCGAATTCGGGGGATTATGCAGAAGGTACAGGGCCGATCACACCCTTCTGAAACTTTAACGTACGAAGTATACGGGGCCGTCGATAGAACTCGGGGCATAGTATCGTCGTAGATAAAGTAAGGTCTGGCTGCCCGATCGAGTACAGAATCCATCTTCCCTGAAGCGATATCACCGACGCGTAAGATTTCATCGACTGAAACCCACTTATCCACTTCTGGCAGCTCACTCTTTAATTGATCGCGGTACCTCTCCACCATGCAACCAGCAACCAAAAGCTGGCGTAGTCTCCCCTTCTCCTTTAATTCGGCCGCTTCTAAAATTGCATCGACACTCTCTTTAACTGAGCTCTCTAAGAATCCACAGGTATTAATGATGATCACCTCGGCTTCCGAGGCATCATTAACTATCTCAAAACCGCTTTTTACCAAGGCCCCTAACATCACTTCGGAATCCACCTGGTTTTTGGCACAACCTAAGGTAACGATGCTGGCGCGACCCTTAAATTGAGATGGTTTGACCCCATCTAAATTAAAGGAGGGGGGCGTAACGCTGACCGTACATGCGCCAGTTGAGGCGGCATGTTCGTGCGGGTGGTTCGAGCCGTGATCGTCGTAAATTTTTAGGGATCCTGCCATAAGGCGGCGATTATACGTGAAGTTTTAAATTTAATCCAAAATCAGCGAATCAAACGGTTTTCAGCTAACCCCCTGCTTTCCTTTGCTCTAAAGAGAGGTTTTTCACATGATCTAACACCCGAAGATGGATCTTATGGATAATAAAGTCTGACCACATGCGCCAGTAGGCCTGCGGGTAGATCTTATGACTATACCAGGTGGTGGCATCAACCCGAGTGCTCCCGTCTCCTAACTCAGTCAACTTAAATTCACCCTGTTTGGAGCTAAGGTAATTTTCAACGTGCGGCGGATGAACTGGCCCAAACGGATTTAATTCATCCATGATCGGCGGCTGTGAGCGTACAGAGAAGCGCAACAGAGTCGGCTCATTCCATACCTCTATCGGCTCAACAAATGCACCCGTTGTAAACTCGCAATGTCTTACTGCACCGACTCCCTTGCCCTCAATCCTGGCGCGGATTGGATAAGCGATCCCTGTTCTAAAGACCCACTCAGCCGGTGTTTGAAGTTCCGGGAAAGAAATTATATTGGGCCAGATCTCTTCGGGCGGACGCGGAATAACAATTGAAGTAGTTACGGGCTTGGCTTCGGGTTCCTGCATCACATTCCCTTCGATCCATGATGTC
>CAZJXY010000521.1:0-2842 GCA_964549925.1 uncultured Bdellovibrionales bacterium
GTCGTGCCTCTCATGCACAATCATGTAGGTCCGGGTGGGCATATGACAGCTAATACAGGTTGCTGTAGCTTCATTATGAAAGTGATGTGACTTCGAGTTGTACTTAGATGGCGTGTGGCATTGAGCACATAACGTATTCCCTTCAAGCTTTAACTTCAAAGTATGTGCATCATGGCAATTGTTGCAGGTTACGCCCGCGGCGTGCATCTTACTCTGAAGAAATGAGCCGTACTCAAACACCTCCTCTTTAATCTGACCGTCAGCGTAGTACAGATCCGTGTCTAAGAATGCTGGGCGAAAATGCTGAAGAAATGGATCTCCAGCGTGATGCCCTTCAGCAAGTTGCGATCTCCTCGAATGACAAGGGGCGCAGGTTTCAACTTCAAGACTCGGTGTTGGCTCGCGGTTCAAGACTGGCTTAAGTGTGCTTGGATCTATTCTCCACTCTCCGGCCGTTTTTAGCTGGAGAGATAATCCCTTGGTTTTCTCTGACCCCGGAACCAAGTTCTTATCCTTATTCTTGGCCCATTTCAGATGCTCTGAGCCAGGTCCATGACACGCTTCACATCCTACAGCGATCTCGGAGAAGCTGGTTTTATAGGTGTCGCTTTTCTCATCATAATTTTTACGCACAGCGGTCGAGTGACAATCTGCGCACATCTGGTTCCAAGTCTGGGCGCGACGGGTCCAGTGCAGAGGATCTTTGTAGTCCACTTTATCGTTGGGCCAAAGGTGAAACCACCTCTGCCCGCCGACCTGCTTCGGACGGCAGTCCCAGGCAATACCTAGCGCCTGAACTTTTCCGCCAGGGAGCTCCACCAAGTATTGTTGCAAAGGATAGACGCCAAAGGTGTAGGAAATTTTATAATCGTGCAGTATGCCATCGGCGCCATCGGTTTTAACCCAGTACTCCTCCCCCTTTTTAAAGAACTTGGAGCTGATACCGTTATAAATAAAACTTTTATTATTAAAGTCAGCCTTAACTGTTTTTGAAGTAGCATGCGTCATTGCTAGTTGATGATTTGATCCGATCCAGGCTTGAGCTTGAGCCTGGTGACACTCCGAGCAGCGGCTGGAGCCTACATAGGTAAAATCATCAAGCTGGCCATAAAGCGCAGTGGCTGTGGCCGAAACAATCGAAAAGAGGAGCACACCGATATTTCGCACCCGCTTCCGATGCCACGTACATATTCGCAAGGTTATCCTCCAAGAGCTATGGTAAGAGAGACCAACACGGCGCCTAGGAACGCCGTCGATATTCCCCAGATAAGCGGACGCTGACCGCTGTAGCGGCCAAGAGTGTAACCGCTAGCAAATAGGAGTATTACGGCGATCAGATTCGAAAGACGCAATGCCAACGCCGCGTCAGTGATAAGTATAAATGGTATTGCCACGGGAAAGGTCGAGAGAAACACTAAGGTGAAGATATAGAACGCATCTCTTAAGTCATGCAGGATCGGAAGGCGGGCTGGAGTCTTAGCCGGGTCGTGTTTGATTAAACGCTCCTCGATATAGTTAAAGTGTTCAGCTTTTAGTACCTGGCTCATCCATTCCGGAATGGCGCTTGAGATGATTGCCTGCCTGCCCTTTGAGTCCGCAGTTTTTTGAACCAGAGTAAGAAGGTGGCGTTTGCGGCCACGCTCAGTAATAGAGTTCATTAGGTAAAATAGAGCATCGATAATTCCCCAAGCTAAGTTACAACCCAATGCCCCGATCAACATCTCACGCACATCGTCTCGTACAACTTCAGAGACGCTCAGTGACCCTGTAAAGGTAAGCACCATGATTAACCCGAAAAGGATCTCTCCAATCCGTCCGGGAACATCTATGGAGGATAAACCTCCAGTGCGGGTGATCGACTCAACTTCCGTCTCAATTTCTGTATTTGCGACCGCTTTAGCGTTAGTACTCATTATCTTATCACCTCTCCATCATGGTTAAGCGTTTTTGGTTCGGGCTTTGGAATACCTTCACGGATCCTTAGGGAATAGTCATCTGCCGTGCCGGCTGCGAGTGAGCGTTCATTAATTAGACTTCTCTGCATAATCTCTTCAAATGTAAATCCTGGCGCCAATGCACCCATCTCGTATAGATAATCGGGGACGTAACCACTTGCAAGAATCTTCCAGTTATAGCGCGCCCGAGTGGCGTATGTTCTAGCATGCATTAAGATTCGTGTGGTGCAGTTTGTCGTGAGGGAGTTGTAAAACTCAGGCTCGCTGCGCAGTCGGTTGATAGTATCGACATACTGCATGAAGAGTTTTCGCGCATTCTCTAAGGGGATATCGGTACGTAACAGATAAACCCGTTCTGGCGGCTCTCTAAAAGTTGTACGCACTCTTAGAACATCACGCTCATCGGCGACAACGTACATCAATTCATAGTTTCGAAATAACCCGTTTACCGCAGAATACGATTCTCCTTGTTCCTTCCTTGTTTCGATTGAAAAGGTGAAGAAGTCCTTATTATTAAATCCGAAACTGACCATAATATGGGCAATACTTTTCCCTGCCCAATATGAAGCGATAATATCTCCCTCGGTAAGTTCACTTAGTTTGACGCTCTTTGAATAGTAATTAAGGTCAAAGTCATTTTCGCTGCGGTATTTAAAATTTCTAATATTATGTAGGGTTATCTCATCGCCGTGCACCTCAGCCCAAGGGATATTGGCAGCATCCGCTGTCCAATTACGATCATTTGACGGGGCAAGTCCGGACCAGAGTAAAATGACGGCCCAGAGAAAAGATAGCGTAAAAAGGCGGATGCTCGACCTGTGGCGGCGCCAAAAAACACCCAAAACGATCGATCCAAGAAAGAGAGTAGCTGCAGGGGTACGTAGACC
>CAZJXY010000522.1:0-2836 GCA_964549925.1 uncultured Bdellovibrionales bacterium
ACTACTGTCGTTTGTTACATCCCCCGCCACGACTAAACTACTTCCACGGACGTACGATAGAGAAATTGGAAATCGAAACTTAATCGCCACTCGGGTCTTAGAAAAATCTCGGAGTTTTGCGATTATATCAGTTGTGTCGCCGCTATCAATTTGATCGGGAAAAGCCTTAAGCGAGGTTCGCGCGGGTCCGCTGCCTCCGCCGCCTCCGCTCCCACAGCTGGAGAGCAGTAACAGTGACATTGATAAAAGCGCGATTGATTCAGCTTTTTTGCAAAAATTCATGGTAAGGGATCCCCGACTATTTGGATGCTTATTTGAACCCGCAGTTTCGCTGAAGTTCTAAATCTTAGCGGCAACTATCGGATATATTAAGGGAATTGGTTGATTTTAAAACATGGTAACATTAAGATGCATAACCCGTTTAAATTATGGCACTTTGATTGCAATTGGCAGAATAGGAAAGATAGTAGTGTAACCAGTTATGGGTAGCCATGCAGCAAATATAGATCTGCCAGCGGATCAGATACCGTCCGGTGAGCTTCTACTTGAACGCTTCGAAATAGTAAGAAAGCTTGGTGCAAGCACTTTTTGCTCTATTTACTTGGTTAAGGATCTAGAGCGAAATGGAAAGCAATTTGCTTTAAAACTTCTCACCCAAGAATTTCTAGATCATCTCCAGGCTAATCAAAGTATTCGCAATGAAATTCTAAACAGCAAAAAGATTGAAACCTCTCATGTAGTGAAAGTGATCGAGCCAGTATGCGGGTCTGATCAAATCGGAGTTTTACTCCAATACGCTGGTAACCGAACATTTAAGTCGATAATCGAAGACTCTTCTGATGTCTCGATTGAAAAAATGGTGTCCCTACTAATTCAGGGCTGTTCAGGCCTATCAGCTGTCCATGCTGCCGGCTTGGTACATCGCGATCTAAAGCCCGCAAATTTCCTAATAGGAGATGATGGAATAGTTCGTTTAGGCGGCTTAGGTTTGTCCAAGCCAATTGAGCAGTTGAAGACTGCTGAGCACGATCAAGTACAGGGCAATGTTGGATATGCCAGTCCTGAGTTTCTGACGGACGGTCGATTAGATCGGCGTTCGGATATATATGCTCTAGGCTTGATTGCATACGAACTGATCGCCAGGCGATTTCCGTTTAGTGGTGAAACTCCGCTTGAAGTCGTAAAAAAGAGGCTTACTTCGGATGCACCAGCGCTAAACAGTTTAGTGCCAACCTGCCCAGCGGGGCTTAGTGAGATCATAGATCGAGCGATGTCGCGGGATCCCGACAAGAGATTTGAGTCTGTACTAGAATTTGAATTGGCGCTCAGAGACACGCTGACGACGTTTTCCAAACCTGAGGAAACGGTGGTAAGCGTAGCCTCGCGAGATGACTCTTCGAACGGAGTGATCAAAGAGCGCTTGAACGCTATACGCTCGGGAAAGATAATTTATGCTACCACTGCATTTGGCGAAGCTAGCTCATTTACTCAAGGAAAGAATGCGACTGATAAGGAGCTTGCAATATTAGAGACCGCTACCTTTGACGCCCAAAAGCCAAAATTCTCAGCACAAAACAATTATTTAAACCAAGCAATTAATAAACTGTCCCTGATTAGAGATCGGCGAGTACAGCTTGGATTAGGTGCTCTTACCCTATTGGTCGCATGTTTTGCCTTCTTCAGTGAAAGTTCGATTGAAACACCTTCCGAAAAAATAGTGATACAGAAAGGAAATGGGGTAAGCACTCCACAATTCTCTCCAAAATCAAAAGAAGAAAGTCGACTTGATCAATTATTGCGTAAAGGAGTCGCCGTACCGGCTGCACCTTCGAGTGAAATGTCGCCAAAATCATCGGCCGAAGCAGTTGAGTCGACAACAACCAAACCGGATGTTCCTAAGGAAGAGCTGGTACAAGCACCGACTCAACTCGGCGAGTCTGAGGTCGTTTCAAATAAGGCGGTTACCTCGCCGAATAAGGCTGCAGACTCTGCGCTGAAGCCAAGATCTAATCCCCCGGTCAAAGCTAAGCCGGTCCTTTCGCCCGAGCTTCAAAAGATGAAAGAGGAGGCGGAAGCGATTAGGTCAAAAATGTATGGTCCGTTTCTCCCTGACCGAATGCTCTAATATCTCTGTCGCGCTTCTTATCGGAAGTTTCTAGAAGCCTAACAAGCCACCCAAGCCTTTGTTCTTCAGCGCTTTGTCCAAGACGCCACCCAACTTTTCTTGAACGCCAGCCTTAGCCGCCGCTTTCAATAACCCTTCAAGCTGTGGCAGAATTACCAACTTCGGAGCCTTTCCCTGAATTACTAATGGCAGAACCAGACGGTCTTCATTATTGAGAAGAACTTTGAGTTCCTTCGCCGAGCGTACGAGCCCGGTCGAAAACGCCGGATTAAATACGATATCCGCCTTTAAATCCATTGTGGCGTCGAAACCAATCCACCCCTTTGCAGAAAGATCGAAAATAGTGCTTTGTAAATACAGATCACTTGTACTGAGCCTTCGATTCTCGGTTTCGAACTTGGCTGTAAACTTCTTGATCGGAGTTTTGTCATCGGTAACTTTAGCCATCTCTTCCGGAGGAACCTTAGAGTAAAGAGACCCACTGATGAAGGGAATTGAAGCTGCGGCCTTTAGAACTTCTCCAGCGAGATTAAAGCCGATAAAGCTGCCATCCCTAAGATCCAAGTTAATCGGGCCCCTCAGTGAATCGACTAGATGCTCTCCGCTCTTACCCTTTAGCTTCAAATTTGCGGAATTCAATGTTCCTTCCAAGATCCTTCCAACTTTCGGCATTAATGCATCCAATGCTCGCTCTATTTTAATACCCTTGGT
>CAZJXY010000523.1:0-2836 GCA_964549925.1 uncultured Bdellovibrionales bacterium
GAGCTTGGTCTGCCTTTCTTCTGTGAACGGTCATCGATTAGATCATCAATGATTTGGAATGATAATCCAACAAGACTACCCAACTGAAACGCAAGCTCACCACTCTCAACATCTAGCCCTGAACCAATGGCTCCAAACTGAAACGCTGCACCAAAAAGTGCTCCGGTTTTTAGCTGATGGATCCGTTCCAAATCTGCGCTTGTATGCTCCGAGATATCAAGCTGCTGACCGTTACAGAGACTAATGTATGTGTTGGACAACACTTTGCTGCATGCTACTGCCTTTACAAAATCGTCATTTTCCCCCGATAAAATGGCCTTAAAAGCAAGCGCTACTAACACATCCCCGGCCAAAATTGCGGTCGCTTCTCCAAAGGCAACATGGCAGGTCGGTTTTCCGCGCCTTACCATATCATCATCCATAGCCGGAAGGTCGTCATGAATCAGTGAGGATGTGTGCAGAAGTTCAAGCGCTGCTGCTTGTGGAACCAACTCCATCCAGTTTCCTCCGAGATCGTGGCAAAAGGCCAACGCAAGCATCGGGCGAATTCGCTTTCCGCCTGGAAACAACATGTGTCGAATAGCCTGATCTTGTTTTGGGACTAAACTAGATTGATCGATCAACTGATGCAGCTTAGCTTCCAGCGCCTGCTTCGCCTCCGTGAAAAAACTATCTTCCATCAATTTAACCGCGTCACCCATGGGCTCGAATATACTCACTTCCAGGGATTATCCAACGATCGAGAATACCCTAATTAATCTAAGTGATTACAACCCGTTATAAATTAGATGCTGAGTCGTGCCTTGGCCATTGATTCCAAAGTGGACGTTCCGTGAAGCTCCGTTCCGTCACGGGTAGCTCCAAAATAGCCCGGCGCACGCTACCGATCATATAAATCGATCCCGTAACAACAAACTGAGAATGATTGGGCGAGCCTGAAATTTCTCGGATCAAATCTTCGACACCGCGCAGTGATACGACCCTCTCTACCCCTGAATGGCTGAACTCATATTTAATCTGATCGAACGGAACCGCACTCTCAGACTCAGGGGACAATACCAAAACGCGACAGGCAAAAGGAGCTAGAATTTTGACCATCTCGACCCAGTCCTTAGTGCTCAACACCCCAAACACCAAAGTTAGATTCCTGTACCGCTGATCTTCCAAAAACTGAACCAAAGCCCGCGCACCGGCCGGGTTGTGTGCGGCGTCAATCAAAACGTCTCTTCCAAAAACCTGGCCAAACTCAAGTCTTCCCGGCCAGAAGACGTCAGCTATACCAGCTACGGCTTGTTCCACTGAAGCCCCGCACAAGATCGACGCTTGCATCGCAATCGCCGCGTTGTCGACTTGGTGTATTCCACGTAGTGCTGGTTTGAACTGAATCTGGCTTGTATCCAGTGCAATCAATGTGGCTGAGTTATCTAACCTATTGAAATTGCAAGTAAAATCATGACCGTATCGAGCTAAATTACTCTTCTTAAGAACGGCAATTTTCTCGATCTCAGACAGCGCCTCCCTCCCCACTCTCCCAACAACAGATGGAACTCCATGTTTTATTATTCCTGCCTTCTCCACGGCTATCTTGGAATAAGTATCACCAAGAATTGCCGTATGATCTAGGTCGATCGAAGTAACAACAGAAACCATAGGTGAACTAATTACGTTGGTAGCATCAAGCCGACCACCTAAACCAACTTCGATCGAACAAAACTCGAGATCCTCGGCTGCAAACGCGAGAAATGCTACGGCTGTCATCACCTCAAAGTACGAGAGACTTAAACTACACATTTCAGCCGCTGCCTTAACTCGTAGGACGCACTCTTCGAACAATTCAGTAGAGATGGGGATACCATCGATCACTATTCGCTCCAACGGACTTGCTAGGTGGGGAGAAATATATGCCCCCACTCTATCTCCTCGTCTCGCCATTATAGACGCGATAGAAACCGTTACCGAGCCCTTACCATTGGTGCCAGCAACATGGGCACAGGGAATTCTATCTTGTGGGTCGCTTAGATACCGCATCAGCGCGGTGATAGGTTCAAGAGAAAACGCGTTGTCACCGCGCCACTTAGCTAGTGAATTGAGGTAAATTTGCGCCAAATTCATCTACCCACCTTCCGACAAAAATAGGTCAAAGTAGCGATTCCGATCCAGTTCTGTACCACGGCGGTACACCGAAAGTTGGTCACAATTAAAACCAATATTTATGAGCGTAATAATCTGAACACTCGCCACTTCCAAAATGTACCACGGCGGTACATTTTAGGATCGAACACCATCTCCCATTAATCGCCTAAATACTTCCTGAAGATCTTCATTAGAGTAAAACTCAACTGACAGTCTTCCACCCTCAGAGGTTGGCGTAGCTCTCGACATCTTAACTTTTAGGCCAAGGGCCCGCTGAAGCTCGTCCGTAATTCGCAGGTCCTCAGGTGAAAGCTTCTCACGAGCGTCCTCGACAATTTCCTCTTTCTCTAAGTTCTTTTTTAGCTGCGCTCTAGAGATTTCATCAATATCCTTGAGGTAACTAGCTCTAATTTCCGCATCATCGATATTACGAAGAAGGAGTATCTTAGACTCGGATGCTCCCTCTCGAAGAGCATTCATAAGATCATCTGGGAGCTCAAGTATCTCTAGACTGCGCTGAACCATACCTTTTGAGACGCCGAGCTTTTCGGCTATATCCCGAATACTAAGGTTATATGTCTCCTTAAGAACTCCAATAGCATGCGCACGCTCCAGAGGAGTCAGATCAGCTCGCTGGAGATTCTCTACTAGCTGCACTGCTAAAGTCCGGTCTCCATCACCATCGACGTGGTGTTCAACAATA
>CAZJXY010000524.1:0-2813 GCA_964549925.1 uncultured Bdellovibrionales bacterium
TAAATCATGAGTCAAGCTGAGGCAAAAGAGACCCAGGCAGTAAGTTATACGATTCAAGAGATCGAAAAGTTTCTGCCGCATCGATATCCATTTGTGTTGATCGATCGGGTCGTGGAATTTATCGATAGCGAAAGCATCGTGACTGTTAAAAATGTTTCGATGAATGAGTGGTTCTTCCAAGGCCATTTTCCGGGACGTCCGGTAATGCCAGGTGTGTTAATTCTTGAAGCCATGGCTCAGAGCGCCGCGATATTGGCGATGAAAAGCTCAAGAGGGGTAGCTGCTGGCAAAATTTTGGTGTTGGCCGGAGTTAACGATGCAAAGTTTAGGAGGGAAGTTACTCCGGGAGATGTTTTGAGAGTCAAAATGTATGATCATAAGCACCGTGGACCGTTTTGGAGTATGAAAGGCATAGCGCATGTCGGAGATCAAGTTGCGGCTGAAGCAACGATCAATGCTTGCGAAGTGGAAGCTTAGCTGCTCTATCCCTATTTATCTGTAACAGCTATATGGCCGTAGAGATCCATCCCACTGCAATAGTAGATAATCGAGCATCGCTCGGTGATGGCACAGTCATCGGTCCGTATTCGATCATCGGACCGAATGTGGTGATGGGGAAGGGAAATAAAATAGGCCCGCACGTGGTGCTCGAGGGCTATACTAAATTGGGCGATGAGAATGAGATCTTTCAGTTTGCATCGGTTGGATCGCGACCCCAGGATCTGAAATATCACGGCGAAGCCAGTACTTTAGAAATTGGCTCCAAAAATTTGATCCGCGAGTACGTCACGCTTCAGCCAGGGACGGAAGGCGGAGGGATGAAGACCGTGATAGGAAATGGGAACCTTTTCATGGTGAGTTCCCATATCGGTCATGATTGCAGAGTTGGAGATCGAAATGTTATCGCCAATGGAGTGGCGGTTGCTGGTCATGTGACGATTGGAAGCGGAGCTATTCTTGGCGGACTCTGCGCAGTGCATCAGTTTGTGAGAGTAGGCGATTTGGCCCTGATTAGCGGCGGGGCGATGGTAGACAAAGACATCCCCCCATTTACCTTAGCTCAAGGCGATCGCGCACGGCTTGCGGGAATTAATCAGATCGGATTAAAGCGCGCCAAGTTTTCTGAGCAAGAAACAAGTGAGATTAAGAAGAGCTATAGACGGCTCTTTTTTAGCTCTGGAGTCTTTAAGGCGCGGCTAAGTCAATGTCTTGAGGAATTTAAAACAAGCACGTCAGCTCTACGTCTGCTTCAGTTCATTCAGGGTTCAGAGCGTGGTATCGCCCTTCCAATTTCTCGTAAAGAAAGCGGCGAAAGTAACGAATCGGCCGAATAGTTAGGTTATAAGTGTTGCATGAGTCAATCCGAAGAGGGACTAAAAGAGTTATCTTCGCCCATAGGCTTAATAGCGGGGAACGGGATACTCCCGCTTGAGTTTGCCAAAAATGCGAAAGCAAGAGGGTATGAATTGGTGGTAGTGGCTCACAAGGAAGAGAGCGACGACCGTCTAAAAAATTTCTCAAAAGAGCTTCTTTCGATCAGAGTCGGAGAATTAAATCGGTTAATTAAGTTTTTAAAGCGGCATGGAGTAAAGCATGCGGCTATGGCTGGAGGACTATCTAGAGTTAAGATTTTCGGCGGGGTGAAACCCGATTTTAGGTCGTTAAAACTCCTGGCGCGCTTACGAACCTTTAAGGATGATCTGGTTTTACGAGGAATTGCTGGGGAGATTGAGTCTGAGGGAATCTCGATCATCGCTCCGAGTCTCTTTCTAAAAGAATGTGTGCCTTCCAAGGGGACCTTAACCAAACGAAGCTTAAGTGAAGCCGAGCTGGAGAATGCCAAGATCGGCTGGGAAGCAGCAAAACTCATCGGGGCTTGTGATATCGGACAGACAGTTGTCGTTGCGAATAAAACCGTTGTGGCGGTTGAAACGATTGAAGGAACCGATGAAACGATCTCTCGCGCCGGAAAGCTCACCGGGGGTGGTTTGGTGGTGGTTAAAGTTGCAAAGCCCCAGCAAGATTTGCGCTTTGACCTTCCGACGATTGGAGAGAAAACAATTCAGAGCTTGAAATCGGCCAAGGCCACCGCTTTAGTAGTGGAAGAGGGTAAGACCATGATCTTAGAACCGGAAAAGGTGGTGGCTTTAGCAGATGAAGCCAAAATTGCAATTGAAGTTTTTGGCTGATAAGTTATCTCGATGAACCCCGAAATCCATCCAACCATTCCGACACTCCCGCTAGAGCAAGTTAGCCGGACATTTACCCCCGATAAAGTCGGGATGCGAGTAATTGATTGCTTTGTTATAGAGCATGAGAGACGAAGTTATTACAGCGAGGTAAGCTGGAGCGATGGTGAGGGGGCGGCTTCGGCGAAGTTGGTGCGAGGGGATCGCTCTTTGCCCGGTACTCCGGTTGAGGCAGAAGCTGTTGAGCTTAACTTCCAATATAATCCGAGTAAGACACCAAAACCTGGTCAAGCATTTGGTTCGGAGAGATATATGATGTCAGCCAAATCATGGGCTGACTCCCAGGGGTTGGTTAGATCATTTGCCCAGAGCATGATGAACGGAGTTGATTTTCAAGGGGCGCTGTCAGAGATCCGGGATGTCTGCGCCCGGTTTGGGTATAAAATTTCTAAGGTTGAGTCGAATGTAATGGTGGTGAACCGGGAGTAGGGCCTATGGCCTATCCTATCAATTTTCTCAGCGATCTCTATAAGTGCGTGTGAATTGGAGATGTCAGTTGGCTGCCGCTGAGAATTAAACGTGCTGCTTTTCAAATTCGGGAGTGATCCGAAGTGAACTTAAGAG
>CAZJXY010000525.1:0-2809 GCA_964549925.1 uncultured Bdellovibrionales bacterium
ATCCCTCTTACCTAGAAGGCATTTTCGCGGCCATTATTTATGAGGCTTATCGTGGACCAGGCCCAACTTTACTTAGAAGGATTTGCAGCTTATATTGGAGTGCCATTTGACCCATTTAAGGGAGGAGGTCTATGAGTCAGCGCTCGTTCGTATCAAGTTTATTCTATTCCTTGATTTTTTCGTTTTGCACCGTAGCTCAGGCTGAAACACTGGGTGTGTTTGATCCAAATTGTGATTACTTTAATGATTTCCAAAGCAGTGTAGGTGACGAGTGGTCAACGACCGGCCCTTCTCCTTTGGGTCTAGACAGCGCACCACTTAACAGTAGCCGTATGTTTTTAGGACGTAATGATGGTTTCAATACTAACATTGCGGGCGGCGTTGGTGCTGAAACTGTTAGCCTTAACCTGATCAGTATCGGCGCGCACTCTAATGTAACCGTCGAGTTTGACCTCTTTATTCTTCAGTCCTGGGATGCTGCTGGTCCGTTTGGCGGTCCTGACGTGTTCAATTTTAATGTTGGTGGCGGACCTGTGCTTTTGAACACCACCTTTTCTAACGTTCAGGAGCTGCAGCATTATCCCGCGAATTTTTCGGGAGATGAAGCCACTGACCCCCCGCTTAATACGCACGGAACGGGAAGTGCCGAACAGAGCACTCTCGGCTACAATGACAATTATGGCGATAGTGACACAGTATATCACCTCTCCTTTACATTCCCGCATACTGCAAGCAATCTGACTCTGAACTTCGCTGGAGTCGGCTTGACCTCTATAGATGACGAAGCTTGGGGGTTGGATAACGTGAGTGTACGCTGGGGCAATTGCGGCAACGATGCCGCCAAGCAAGCCGCTACGGATGATCTGAAAACTAAACTGACGACACTGCAGAAGGCAGTAAAGGGATTCAAATTGGAGTCTTCGAATGCAAAGGTCAAAGCGCTAAAGAAGGCTTTTAAGGATGTCAAAACGATCTTAACCAATCCTGCCCTTGATGTATTTATGGCCGCGGGAGTCACACTTATCAATGTTACTGATGCTTTCAAGAAATTTAAAAAGGCTTATAATAGGACAAAGAAGCGAGATGAAAAAAATTTCGGTAAGGACAAGAAGTCGGCTAAGCAACTGATAGCCGATCTTATCGTACTAATCGGGCAACCAATCTGATTTAGTTGCTGTAGAGAGTTCCTTCTCTCATATGATTAGGATAAGCAAATTCTGAGCTCGAACTCTCTTAAAATCCACCCATATTAGCGGAAACGCAGGCCTCTATCTAACTTCTCCTAATTCCCCTCAGAAAACTCCAAGATTTCACCACAAGGCCGAAGCTCGTCCCACTACCACCCTACTCCTCCAACTCCAAGCCCTCTTTCGACCGCTGACATCTTCGATTTTAACCCAGAACTTCGAGCAGCCTGAACCCTAGTTCCAGAAACCAGTTCTAACTACCCTATCTAACTTGGGGATTTGATTTTCATAGACGTCGTCAGCGCGGATGGTGGCTTTAGAAAAACGTCACGCGGATTTGTTGGGCTTAATTCAAAGTATCAGATAATCTCAGTACTCTATTGGAGGCTCTCAGAGGATCTCTTCCAAAAACTTTCCCTGGATTTTTGTAATCGATCCAGGCTTTTGCCTTGATTAGATCCTAGACTTCAAGCAATACTTTCCATAGAAAATTTAGTGCTCTCCTAGTTTTAGTTGTGAACCCATTTTCGCACCCATCCCACTCCACTTCGGAATTGAACCTAGATAGTCTTAACTGGGATTCACTCTCTCATTCACTTCGACAAAGCAATCCAGAAAACTCAGCCCTAAGATCTGGCGAGTTGGCTGAATCTATGCTGGAGCAAAACTCCGCCAAAAAAGCAGATGCGGGAAGCTTGGCAAGCGTGCTGCACGCGTTGGTAGAAGCGGCTAACAAGGGTATTCCGGAACTTCAAGTTCAGATACGTCAAGAGCAACTAATCAATCCGCACTTAGTTGCGGTAGTGGTTTTCGGAGTGACCAAGCTAAGATCAGAGATGTCCGACCCGTCACGTTCGGATGAAATGGGAATGATGGCGGTAGATAGTTCCCACGTGATTGTTGAACCGACCCTGACCGACAAGGAACAGGCCCTTTCGGAACTTTCTGATTTTGGACGGCGGCTGTATAGATTCAAGTTAACCCCGGATGTGGCCGCGTTTTTGATCTCTCCAGAGGTACTTAGGCACAACTTACAAGAGCTTGGTAAAATTCTTACCGATGATATAAATGAACTAGATGATCCTAGAGTCGACCCACAGCAGCGGAACAGAGCGATCTTAACTATTGTGAAAATTCTAGACGAGTGCGACAAGAGCGACCCTTACTTTCCACGAATTCGATATAATGTAGAGAAACTACGGGATTACTTTACGACTCGAGTTGAGTCTGGAACCGTTCGTTCAGCAGAGATCGATCCTTGTATCAAAGCACTAGAGGAGCTGAAAAGGAGTTGTGTGCTGGTAGGATTTTCATTCGAAGATTGCGTGACCCCGTTGGAACGAGCAAAAATTGTGGACGGATTCTATTATCATTACGTCAACAGCACCTCCACATCATGGCGCATTCAGGTGTTCCCGGATCATAATTTTACAACTAGCGACTAGTTCATTTTCGCAGCCCACCTATCTTAGCACTACCCCCAGAAGAAATGAGACATCACTAGTTGCCTCAGTCGGCGTGGGATTCTCCCTCAGTAAAACTTCTACGCTTGTCCTCTCGCTAATTCTGATTTTAGCTCCAGTATCTAGATACATCGCGTATCCAGGAAAATCGAACACCTG
>CAZJXY010000526.1:0-2809 GCA_964549925.1 uncultured Bdellovibrionales bacterium
CTTCAAAAACTTCCAACAACCGCACGCATCTAAGCACTCCGTCTGCGACTAATCAAATGAGGTGGCTTTAGACTACGAACCCCAGGTACTAGATTGCAGCATAATCTCAATGATTTCAGGGTGGTTAGAGATCCAGAAAGTGCCAGCGTCGAAAATATCTTACCGCCAACTTGTTGGTATAATTGCGGGTGTAGTGTATGCCTGATAATCAAGAACATATCGATCCTCCCTCCCCTATTAAGCCTCAAGCGGAAGAGACAGCCTTTGATTTCGCCTGGTCGCTTAATCCGGGTGCACAGATTTCTCCAGGAGATCTCTTTGAAATTCCAGGACCAGAACCGGAACCGGATCTACGCGGTGGACTGCCGCATTTAAGGCATGATCTCCCCCCGCTTCAGGATCTCGCTGCCAAGGATTATCACTTTGGAAAGTTCAGGGAGTACCTTTTTAGTCCGGAGGCACAATTCGGTGAAACTACGCCACGTTCGGCCAAGGAGCGTTTGTTGAAACCTGCCGAGCACCTAAAAGACGACTTTGAATTTAAGATGTTAACGAAAGTAGTTGAGCACGCAAAGCGCACCTGGAACAGGATGAACCGCGAGAATGTCTTTGTCCAACCAGATTCAATCAACGCTCTTCTCGATAAGCACACTAGGCCAAGTTGCATAACAATCGTAGTCAGTGATCCCGACCCCGAAAAGCAAACTCTAGATCACCCATTCTTTATGTTGCGATTTTACACCGATAAAAGGGATTTTCCAGACTACGACAGACTTCCCGAGGAGTTTAAAGAGCTTCCGGAACTTTCCCGTGGAGATCGCCAATTTAGTAATTCGGCAGCAAAGCCATATGAACGAGCAGCCATGGATCTGGCATATGAGTTGATGTTTAAGCTAAGAAAGGGACCAATTCTGACTTGGCTTCTTACACGCCCGGAGGATCAAGCCAAAGCTTACTTGCCGGCACTGCTTGGAACGCGCTCGCGCGGATTTGTTCCAACCGGGCATACTGAAGACCCGGAAATAACATTGAGAGATGGTTCAAAAATTAGGATTGGTCTTGATCTGCACATCTTTCCTCCGCGTAATGCAGCGGAACTTGAATTAGCCAAAAGTTATCAAGCCTCGGTCGTGGAGCACGAAGTCTCGGCACAAAATACGGTGGTACCGTTTCTTCCCTTTCTTTCATCTGCAAAAAGGAGCGTAGCACTGATAACTCCACGTTCGCTCTCTGAGGCGACGCTTCTTTCGGACTACGCTGCTGACAGTCAAGTAGTCGAGATCTCCTTCGCGCCTGATGGCGAGAATAGTTCCAAGCTTGGTTCTAGAAAGCGACTCCGCCGAATTAATGCAACCCCCGAACTTTCTTTATTCGAAGAGCGGAGTTTTGACACAGTGCTTAACTCCAACACCCTTCGGGAGGTTACCGCAGGCGCCAAAACGAAAGAGGAGATTTTGGAGCGATGCACTCGAACTATTCAAAGTCAGTTGAGTACACTTCGTGCCGAAGGAGTAATAGTTTTTAACGAGATTATCCCATCCTTATCCGATTCCGCTGCAGGCCTTACCAGAGCTGATATTCATAAGGTTTTACGTGGGAAGGGACTGCGAATTGTCCAATCGGATGTGAGTTCCGAAGGTCTTATGCCAGGCGAAGTTAGGTTGACGATAGCTGCCAAAATCAGGCCATCGGTTGAATTGAGGAAATTAGCTACAGTAGCTCCCGACCCTGAGAAGGAACCTTTCGTACGGGTTAAGCATTACAAGAACTCCCACACCGGAGAGATTCGAAGTGTAGCTGAAAGAATGCATCAAACTCTTTCAGCTGTTCCTTGGTTCCCCGAGAACGGGCAGATTATTATCCTCGGAAAAGACGAATTTCCTCGCCCAATTGTTGGACGCTGGGTAGCCGAGGAATTCTCAGCGATTTCCGATCTTGCATCAAAATTGGGGGGGCAAAAGCGTGTGGGATCGGCAAATGAGTATGAAATTAGTGCAGTGGTGGGGAGTGAACTACGGCAGATTCTCCGTCAAAGAGCAAAGATTGACTCTGAAACATTCAATCTTGGTAGCATGCTTAGATATTACCCCTCATCGTCGCTCATAAACGAGATCGATGTGTCGTTTGCAATTGAGATCGATCCTATCGATCGAGGCGAGGTGGAGGTTGATAACTACTCCGGGTTATCTAGCTCAGGCAAACGGCGTGGTTTTGAAAGTCGAGAGATTTTTAAGCGTGCAGCCACAAACGGTCTACCATGTAACCGTCTTGAACTGATGGCTCGAAAGCTACACTTAGAGCGTGGGCTTCCATTTGGGCACTGGAACGGGGCAAAAATTGAGCTCGCGCTACAAGATGCAAGCCATATTCAGCTCTCCGACCCTCGAGAAGTATTTGCTAAGACAGGCTCACCTGTTTTTGTCGAGACCGAAGCAATTTCGTTTTTACAAAAGCAAGAGAGGAATTATGGAGAGATCGGGCCGGACGGTTCTCCTCTTTCTCGTACGGTAAAATTAGAGTCGGTAACTCCAAGCGGTGGGAAAGAGTACACCAACGTACTTACTCCACTTGTGCTAAGTATCAGAACAAGGGACGGGTGTATTACTGCGCTTGAATCGATTGACAGCCCAGTTGCCGAGCAACATAGTACCAATTCAAAGATTGTTCAGCTCCCAACTTATAGGATTCCGACAAGCTGTGAAAATGAGGAAGACGTCCAAACCTTTCTCACAAAGATGTTAAAAGACCACTACGGACTGACAGCGAAAAGTTTTGCTAAACTGGGCGGGAGGTATTTTACCTCGCCGGG
>CAZJXY010000527.1:0-2801 GCA_964549925.1 uncultured Bdellovibrionales bacterium
AAAGGAATTCAGAGCGAGGATTTGGTCACGGTTCGAAATTTCTACGGCGAATTCACCGGACCGGCGGTTATCACACCTTATGTACACCCAGGCGTGGTCGCGGTTCCACTAGGCCAAGGGCACTCAGCCTACGGTCGATACGCTAAGGATATCGGAGGAAATGCGGTTCAACTTCTCCCCGCTAAATTAGGGGAGATGAGCGGCGGGCTTCCGCTCTTTAGTACAAAGGTCAGTGTCACCCGAGCCAGGGGAAAGGCGCTTCTGGCGAATGTACAGGGAAGTGACTCGCAGCATGGGCGTGAACTTGCTCGCACTACTTTCATTGGAGGCATGGCAGCGGCTGCTGCGGAGGCCGGTCATGCTGCTGAAGGCGAGGCGAATGGTCATGATGGGCACCATGAACCAAAGCAGATGTACCGACAGAGAGAGCACCCGCTTTATAGATGGGCCATGGTGGTTGACCTTTCCGCTTGTACTGGCTGTTCTGCTTGTGTGGTCGCTTGTTATGCCGAGAATAATATTGCTGTAGTTGGGAAAAAGGTAATTAGCCAGGGTCGCGAGATGTCGTGGCTTAGAATCGAACGGTACTATGACGGATCGGCGGAAGAATTGCAGGTATCGTTTTTACCGATGATGTGTCAGCACTGTAATAGTGCTCCATGCGAGCCGGTTTGCCCGGTTTACGCAACTTACCATAACGAGGAGGGATTAAACGTAATGGTTTACAACCGCTGCGTAGGAACTCGTTATTGCTTAAATAACTGCACCTACAAAGTTAGGCGGTTTAACTGGTTAGAAGTTGATTGGCCGGAGCCGCTCAATTGGCAGTTGAATCCTGACATTACCCCGCGAGTAGCTGGAGTGATGGAAAAGTGCACTTTCTGCGTGCATCGAATTAATTCGGCGAAGGATCGGGCGAAAGACGAAGGAAGAGTCTTGAAAGATGGCGATGTTACACCCGCGTGTGTTCAAAGCTGTCCGACTCAGGCCTTAACTTTTGGAGACCTGAATGATCCGAATAGTAAGGTAAGTCACCTAGCACACGATAAGCGCGGATATAAAGTTTTAGATCACCACATAAATACCCAGCCCGCGGTTACATACCTAGAGCGGGTAAAGTGGAAAGCTACTTAAAGTTTGAATGGGCGAAGAGAGAATTTGAGGAAGATTTGGTTTGAGTTATGAGTCACGCACACGCTGAGTCGAATGTAACGTATGCCCGGGTAAACGAGCTGGTCTTAAAGATGCTCGAGCCGCCCAAATTTGGTTGGTACCTCCTGTTAGCCACGTGTTTAACTTGTGTAGCGGTCGGTGCTTATGCCTTTACCCAACAGATCCTGGATGGGCTAGTAGTTGCAGGAATTAATAATCCGATTGGTTGGGGGGTATATATCACCAACTTCGTTTTTTGGGTCGGTATTGCGCACTCAGGCACGCTTATTTCCGCTGTACTTTTTCTGTTTCGCGCCAGATTTCGGATGCCGATTTATCGATTGGCGGAAGCAATGACCGTATTTGCTGTTTTGACGGCTGGCCTCTTTCCCCTGATTCACGTAGGGCGTCCGTGGTTTGCTTACTGGTTAATGCCGATTCCGAATGAAAGGGCTCTTTGGCCGAACTTTAGGTCGCCGTTGCTTTGGGACGTATTTGCTGTTTCGACCTACTTAACAGTGTCGACCATGTTCTTTATAGTCGGATTAATTCCTGACATTGCTTCCGCGCGTGATTGGGCCAAAGGAAAAGTTAGGAAGTTGATCTATTCAATCACCTCGCTCGGCTGGACCGGTAGTCATAAGCAGTGGAAGCACTATATGTCTGCTTATCTGCTCTTTGCAGCATTAGCTACTCCACTAGTGGTATCGGTTCATAGCGTCGTATCCTGGGACTTCGCTGTTGGGAACGTTCCTGGATGGCACGCCACCATTTTCCCTCCGTATTTCGTAGCTGGCGCGATCTTTTCCGGAGTCGCGATGGTAATGACCCTTCTTATCCCAGTGCGTAAAGCCTTCGGCTTAGAAGATCTAGTCACTGAGTTTCACTTCGATGGGATGTGCAAGCTGATACTTCTTACCTGTAATATTGTCGGATACGCTTATTGCACGGAGTTTTACGTTGCTTGGTTTAGTAACAACGAGTTCGAAAGGGCGCAGTTTTGGTTTAGACCTTTCGGTGAGATGAAAGTTGCGTTTTGGATAATGTTTATTTGTAACGTAGTCTGTCCGCAGATTCTTTGGTGCAAGTCTGCCCGTAAAAACATTACGCTGCTTTTCATCCTTTCCATTATTATCAATATTGGGATGTGGTTTGAACGGTTTAATATCATCCTTCAGTCCTTATCTCATGAGTTTATTCCGGCCGCCTGGGGAGCCTACAACTTCTCCTGGGTTGAGTTAGGAATTACGATAGGGGCTTTTGGTTGGTTTGGTATGTGGATGACCCTCTTTGTGAGATTCTTTCCAGCAGTGGCGATCGCCGAGATTAAGGAGATCATTCCTGCTCCGAAACGTCATGCAGGTGCTCATCATTAGGTGAATTGAATTATGATAGGTGACGCAAAAATAACAGGAAGCTATGTGGTGGTTGGGGTATTTTCATATCTCGACGATCTTTTAAAGGCGATTAAACAAACCCAATCAAAGAACTTTGACTACAGGGTGTTTTCACCATGTGCAAATCATGAAATTGAGCAAGCGGCCTATCCTCAAAGAAGTTGGGTTAGAGCTGTTACTCTGACGGGTGCGCTAACTGGAATAACTGCTGGATTCACTTTGGCGATAATGTGCTCGTTGGACTACCCATTA
>CAZJXY010000528.1:0-2799 GCA_964549925.1 uncultured Bdellovibrionales bacterium
GATTGGTCGCGGCAATTAATCGAAAGTTGGCCCGCTCTTCTCGATTAGATCCCACCACTCGATATACTTTCTCTTGTAGTAGCTCAAGCAAAGCGACTTGAGTAGGCGGAGGGAGTTCGTCGACCTCATCTAGAAACAACGTTCCGCCTTCTGCGTGTGCTATCAGTCCAACCCGTGATTTATCTGCTCCAGTGAAGGCCCCAGAGACATGGCCAAAAAGCTCACTGGCCACTAGATCCGCGTTACCAAAATTGGGCTGAAATCGAACAAAATTACTCGTGCTTCGTGCGCTGAGCTGATGGATTGTCCTAGCTACTAGCCCCTTCCCCGTTCCAGTCTCACCGGTCAGCAGTACGGATTGAGAGCTCTTTGATGCCTGGAAAATTAATTCTCGAAGCTCTTTGATTTTTATACTCTCGCCTATAATCTCTTGGTAGTAGGGCAGATTGTTTGCCCGTAATCTAGTGACCTCGCGTCGCAAGTTACTTTGATTTACACCGTCTTGAACCAGAGCTGCGAGATGGTGAAGATCCGCAGGTTTTTCAAGAAAGCTTGCAGCTCCTAACTCAAGAGCCTTAACACCATGTTCGACTGAACCGAAGCCAGTGAGCACTATCACGCGAATCGTGGGATCTGATGAGATTATTTCTGTAAGCAATCCAAATCCGCTCGATGGACCGATTCGTTCATCGATGCAAAGGTCTTGAATAACGACTGCCGGGACAAGTTCGGATATCAGCTTGATTGCTTGGTCAACTTTGGTGGCAACGTGAAAGGAGAATTTTGGGAGCTTGGTCTTTAGTGCGCGGGTAAGCACAGCTGCGCCTTCACCATCGTCATCGACTATAAGGATGTTTGCGGACATTTTCACTTCCTCCTAGCTCAGCAGGAATCTTACACTTCAATAGATTCTAAGTGAAGTAACCCGGTTAAATATGCGGAGATTAATGCACAATCGGAGCGTCACCCCGTTTCTCCAAAATTCCGGCCATTAACCTTAACTTTTCAGCAATTTGGCTATAGGCGTCATGCCTCTGCTGAAGCGAGGTTAGGGACTTGATCGGAATCAGTTCTGAATTCAAGGCGAAAAGCTTCGGATCTCTCGCATCAATTAACACCGGTTCTTTGCCGTCCTTTAGGGCAGTTTCGATGTGAGTGAGCATCGCTTTTGCCATGATCGGGCCACTCTGTTGCTGGTAGAGGTGGTCCCATAGCGTTTCCTTAGACCTTAAGTACAGCCGCTCTGTCTGCACTCCGAGTGCATCATTTAACTGGGTCTTTAGCGCGAGCAGACGTTCATCTTTGGTCGCATCTCTTGCGGCCGTAACTTGAATTCCGAGGTCCCGGTATTCAGCAGCTTTATTTCTATACTCTTTAACTAAACTTCTTAAGAACTCAGATCCATCTTTTAGACTCATGGTATTGTGCTTAAAGATCTCCACTGTGATGCTCTCTACTACTTTGTCAGCACCCCTTTTTGCGGGGTAATCAGTGAACCAATTCTTTATTCCTTCCCCTTTGTGTTTGCACCAATCAAGAAAAATTCTTCCAAGTTTTGGAGTAATAACTAACCCGAGAACAACGAACGGTGCAGAAAGGAGAACACCGCGAGCAACCGGCCCAATACCTCCGGTTGATATAAACTCACTGGCGCTGGAAACTGCAGTTAGCGTCAGCGAGGCTCCTATAAGGAACTGGAGAGGTACGAATTTTTTCTCTGCTGGCTCAAGAAGCTGCTTTAGTGACGGTCGATCCGCGCGTGCCTCTAGGCGCGGAATCGCTCGACTGACTAGTTCCGCGATCTGATCGAGCTCTTTCGCCTTTTCATTCAATTTCTTAATCAGAGCTCCCTGACCTCTAACATCGGACGGGAGTTTAATTACATTTTGCTCTTCAGTTTCGACTTTGGTCGACCCGGAATCGGATGTAGTGTTTTGGGCAGAAGGAAGTGTGCCCCCCGCCAGATCGTTTTCGTCCGACACAGGAATTTCGGCCAATGCTTTCGCTATCTCAGTTGCTGCTTGTTGTGCTTGGGGCATCTACACTCACTCAAATATCTCAATTTCTTACTGCCTTCCGTACAACATCTAACCTTGCGTCCTTTGATTTGGCCCGATAATCCATAATCTGCTTGCGATCGAGTTGGAGCGTATGTATCTCACCCCGCATGTCCTCGACGATGGCGCTAATGGCATCAGGCACTTCCTCTCTTGAGATCGTGCCGTCTTTAATTGATTGGTTTAAGGTATCCCGAATTTCCCTAACTCTTTGTCCGATCGGATCATCGTGACTTAGGGCTTTTTCGCCCTTACTGGAGCCAAATATTTTACTCCTCACCAGCGGGGAAAGCGCTGCGGTTAAGAATCCGGAAACGACTGCCGAGGGTATCACAAAACCGCTGGTATGGTTAAGAACCGCAGCTGCCAGTGAGAAAAGAGCGCAGGTGGTTGTTAGTAAATGAAGCGCCATTACATCTTGATTTAGAAATGTCGGTTGAGGAGCTTCGACTTTTCGTCTGTGGCTGCGTGTTGCTACTGTCGAATCGACCCCGCTGAGATTGTCTGACACCTTCTCTAAAAATCTGATGCGCTTGTCGATTGCCTCTATCTGCAAAGCTTGCTCTTTGGGGTCGTCAGTAATTATCACTCGTCCGACGGAATCTCGCGCAACCTCGGAGCCGAAACTGACCTCCGCGAGAGATTCTCCTTCCGCTCGATTTGCACTCGGGAATAGATTAGCTCCCGACTCAGCGTCAGCTCCCTCAATGAAAGCTTCCACATCAAATCTTTTCGGTGCTTC
>CAZJXY010000529.1:0-2792 GCA_964549925.1 uncultured Bdellovibrionales bacterium
AATTGGCTAAATACTTAGGATGCTGATTCAGGTTAAGCTAAGTTACTAAAATGAGTAGAAAAATCTTAGTGGTCGACGACGATCCCGTAGTGGGAATCATCGTTAACGAATATCTCGCGGCGCAAGGTTACGTGGTCGAAGTTCTTCGCTCGGGCCCGGCCTGTTTGGAGAAGCTGCGCTCAAATCTTCCAGATATCCTATTACTTGATCTAATCATGCCCGAAATGAGCGGTATGGAAGTACTTAAAAACATTCGCACAAATTCGCGAACTAAGAATCTTCCTGTGATCATGATGTCAGCCGATTCACACTTGGACTCGCTCTTTGAAGATGGTGACGCCACCCCGGATCGCTTCGTCGAGAAGCCATTTGATATGCCAAAAGTGGTCGAGGTCATCGAATCATTACCTGCTAAAAAGTAGCGACACATCCGGCAAAAAAGCGTCATAACTAGATTAACAGAGATCGATCGGTTTCAGGTTTTTTGTTGGTTATTGATTTTCTGGATTTGGCCGAATGTCAATAAAGCCAGATTTGACGCCCCCTCCCTTAACACTGTCGCAAGTGCTAGTCGCGCCGTTCAGAGCGTTATTGCTCGGACATGTGTTAGTTCTCAGCTACACGGCGTTTGGGATCATTGCTCTGTACTGCCTCTTAACCAAAGCACAAACGCTGATCCATTCGTTGGTCGTTTCGCTAGAACTGCCCAGGTATTACGGCTCGATTAATTCACTAGAAACGGTGCTGGTGCTGCTGCTTTGGTCATTGCTAATCCCAGTAACCATCTCACTAACGGCAGTACCGATTCGGTCGATATGGCTGACCCACCGTGTGGGCATTCGGGAACTGTGGGCTTGGACATTGCCAGCAATACGCAAAACCGCTCAGGCTATCCTCGCAAGCGCTAAGGCTCTGACTTTCCTGATCATCCCCTTAGTCTCAATTATCGTGCTCCATCGAATGCTTCGCGAAAACGATCTACTGCCGATTGTCGGAAATCTGTTCTACATTCTTGGCGCGGCAGTCGCTGTGCTAGTTTTATTTCGCGGAATCGGTGTGCTCTTTTCGGTCTTAATCTCGGTGTGCACCGGAGTCCGTCCCGAGATCGGCTTAGTGATTTCTAACGAGATGATCAAAAGTAAATTATTGCACCTATGCGTGATAGCACTCGTGGCACTGAGCACCGTTTTGATGGCAAACCTTCTCTTCCGCTATTTAGTGGTTGACCCTAATTGGAGTACCCGCATTCAAATTTACCTAATCGTTTTTACCAGCTGGTACTGCCTCTCGTCATTTTGCGTTTTGGCTCTGGAGATTTCGGAGGAATATGTAAGGCGGCGAGGGCGTACGTTTAGACCAGAATTAATGGCTGAGAGTAGTCGTATCGCCACCTCCCGGTATGAAGGCCACGAGCTATAAGGCTCAGCGCTCCAAAACTCGCTCGACAGAGATAGCTTTGCCCGTATCGAAATCAATTTCGCAAACGGCACCGTGCAATTCCTCAGGCCCCGCTCCGACCTCGTAGGAATATCGCATTCCCGTCAGAAAACGGGCAATTGAGATCTCATTTTTAAGACCAAGCACGCTATCCATCGGACCACACATGCCTATATCTGAAATGTATCCGGTGCCGCGTGACAAAACCTGATTATCGCTGGTTTGAACGTGGGTATGTGTTCCAAAGACGAAAGAAACCCTGCCATCGGCATATCTTGCTAAGGCTAACTTTTCAGAGGTTGCCTCGGCATGCATATCACAAATCCTAATTTTACACTCACTCAACGGGCCATCGAGAATTTGATCGAGTTTCTTGAAAGGACAGTCAAGGGCTCCATTGATGAATACTCGCCCCAAAAGATTGAACACCCCGACCTTAATCCCAGCTTTTGTTTCAACTATACTCCAACCGCTTCCTGGGGCACCTTCAGGGTAATTGGCTGGCCGAATGCAGCGCGCAGAATTGCGCTCAAGGAAGGGCTTAATGTCGTGCCTACCCCATGTGTGGTCCCCCAAGGTGATCAAATCAACACCCGCGCGTAAAAGGTCATTTCCTATTTCAGCCGAGAGCCCCATTCCTCCAGCTGCATTCTCGGCATTTACGATTATTAGATCGGCACGATATTTGATTTTCAAGTCAGAAAGCCTTGCGATTACCAGATCCCTGCCCGGCTTACCGACCACATCTCCAAGTGTAAGAACTCTTATCGATTGCAACTGTTTTCCAGGAATAGAATCAAACTAAGCTTAGAGTGCGTAACAAAATGAACTTCGTGGCGAGCCGAGCGAGATATAGGCCGAAACGAGGAAGCCGAGCAAAGGAACCGGAAACGTCGCAGGGCTACATTGAGGATTCCTTTGCGACGGCTGACGATGTTGCAGGCCATATATCGGTCGGCGTAGCAGAAGGTCATTTTGTTACGCACTCTTAAATATCCTCGCTAAAAGTGAAGCCCGTACGTACATACCCATCTTCATGGCAAATCCAATCCATGCCGACTTCATGAGCTTCAACCGGTACAGCGGAAACAATTTGGAGCTGCCAGGCAATCCCAACTTTGGTCGCATCTCGCAGACCCGGATTAGCTAGGAAGCGATCGTAGTATCCCGCACCGCGTCCAAGCCTATTCCCATCTTGATCGAAAGCCAAGCCCGGAATCAAGATTAAGGTTTTCTTGGCAGTGTTCTCATCTTGCAAATTGTACGGCTCCCCTACTCCGTCAATCGGCTCTGGCACCCCCCCAAAGCCAGGTTGAACTTGAGTCACCCAATCGCGCCCGATACAGATGAAGTTC
>CAZJXY010000530.1:0-2779 GCA_964549925.1 uncultured Bdellovibrionales bacterium
TTACAATCTGATCAGCTAGCTCTGGGCTGGCCGCCCAAACGGCTCGATGTTTGTCTGAAGTAGTTGAAAACAAGAGCTCTCCTCCGCCAGCACTTCGCCCGGCACCCCCTAAGCTTTCAATCACTCCTAAGTACGGCAAAAGGTCCCAAGCGTACCCTTCCCCGCTCCCTACTCTGGCGTCTAACTCACCACGCATCAAAGCCAGCCAGCCCTGCCGAAATGATGTCGACATAGTCCCAGGAATTTTAGATTGGAGGTCAAACGGAAGTGAAATCTTCTCGGGATTTAGAGTTGTTACTGGTTCCCGATTGAGATGAATCTCAGGCCCGCCACTTTCCTTCAAATATGCCCCCATCCCCCTAACCGAATATATCAACTGCCTACTCTCGGGGAAATAAATCATACCCAAGGCCACATTCGCTTGTTCCAAAACTGCCAACTGAACAGCAAACTCACTGCGCCGCAGGTATGAGCTTGTTCCATCAATCGGATCTAAAAGAGCACAACTAGCTGGGATTGGAGAATCGGGCATACCATCTTCTTCGGAAACAATCGGAAGACCTCGTAATCTCGGTGTCAGCCAATCCTTCAATCGGGCGTCGGAGAGCAAGTCACCCGAGGTTACATCCGTTCCATCTGATTTTGATTTATGCCAGAACGACGAAGAATCCCTATGGGCTATAAGCTCCGGTCCAAGATCGTTGTGCAGAAAATCCCCAAGCTCCCTGGCCAAACTTAAGGCCTGCATCAGTCGTCCACTTTCGTGATCAATTGAATCTCCGCTAAACATCGTTTATGGCTCTTTAGTAATAGTCTCTATTATCCTATCGGACAATTTCATCGCTTCCGAAGAAAATGTGTCAAAATGAGCGTTTATTTTACGAAACTGCTGTATAAACGCGGTCCTATCACCCGAATCTAATAGGCCTACAAAATTCCGCGCCGACTCTAAAAATATTTTCCTTATTTTCGGTGAAAGTGGGTTAGTCAGGGCAATTTCCGCATAAAGACTTGGATCCTGGGCAAACAATCGCCCAACCATCGCGAGCTCAAGTCGATAGATCGGGCTAGTAAATTCCAATGTTTTTTCGATACTCACCCCGCTTGAGCGCAGCGCTTCACCCATGACCATCGTGCCTAAATGCGTCATTACTTGAACAATTGCCATCATTTGGTCGTGTGTTTCAGGGCTTGAGTCAAGTAATTCAAACCCCATTAACCCCAGCTCCTCTCGCCACCACGCGGTTGTTTGCGCAGCACGGACCGGGCAGATAACCACCTTTTGTCTTCTGAAGCTTTTTACGCTCGGACCAAACATCGGATGCATACCAATTGCTTCAGAATTTCCGTACTGCTGCATGGCCTCACACACCTCGGATTTAAGTGAATTGAAATCACAGAGTAAAGCATCTCTTCTAACTTTAGGGGCAACAGCTTTTACAATTCCAGCGCAGATCTCCATAGGGACTGATACGATCACAACATCAGCATTCTCAATCACCCGAGAATCCAGGTCTTGCCCACGTTCAAGCACGGAAATAGAGTGCCCACGCGCGCTAAAAGCCGAGCCGAAGAGACTCCCCATTTTACCTTGACCGCCGATAATTAGGATTTTAGAAATCCTGGACGATCTGGCTGCAGATGGCTGGTTTTGTGCGAGCTTTTCCTGTTCCTGATATGAGACTTCCAACAAAAATTCAACCAGCCGTCTAGCGTAGGCAGGTTCAATACCGAGCTCTACCGCTCGACCTGCCGCTTTTTCTATTACCTCTCTCTCTCTAGACCGATCAAATAATGCCTTTTTTTCTTGCAGCTTAATCGCACTTATTTCGCCAATTAAACTAAGGCGCCGGGCAAAAAGTCCGATTAGATCTTGATCAACTTTGTCGAGTTCAGCCCGTAGTTTGCCTAGCGATTTATTTGGTTGTTCAGCCATGACTGCTAATCAACCAGATATACGTTTAATTCGTTCTTCAAGATTGGTTGCAACCTTTGAGTGTAAATTCAAAATGGCAGACTCGGTTTCCTTCCAACCTAAGCAGGCGTCTGTAACCGAAACTCCGTACTGCAACTGCGAGAGATCTTTGGGGATCGGTTGACTGCCAGAATTTAGGTGACTTTCCATCATAAATCCGCGGATCGATAAGTTTCCCTCGAGAATTTGGTTGATACAATCAGCCAATACTTTAGGTTGAAGCTCAGGGCGCTTCAACGAATTTCCGTGGCTGCAATCAATCACTATATTGCTTGAAAGCCCCGCTTGCTTCAAAGAGTCTTCACACATTCCGACACTTACCGAATCGTAATTGGGCCTCTTTCCCCCGCGTAAAACTATGTGCGCATAGGCATTACCACGTGTGCTAAACACCGCACTTCTCCCATCTAATGTCATCCCCAAAAAATGATGCGGCCTAGAAACCGCTTGTAACGCGTTGACTGCTACCTCAACGCTTCCATCTGTGCCATTTTTTATTCCAACCGGAGAAGATAACCCGGATGCCATCTCTCGATGAGTCTGAGACTCCGTGGTTCGCGCTCCAATCGCCATCCAACTCACAAGATCGGACAAGTACTGCGGGGTCAAAGGATCGAGCGCCTCCGTACCGCACGGTAAGCCGAGCTCGGCAAGTTCAAGTAATAGCTCCCGAGCCATCGACAAACCTTGGTCGATTCGAAACGAGTCATCAAGATGCGGATCGTTAATAAACCCCTTCCATCCAGTCACGGTCCTTGGCTTCTCAAAGTATACCCGCATTATCAACACAAGCGAATTCTTGAC
>CAZJXY010000531.1:0-2760 GCA_964549925.1 uncultured Bdellovibrionales bacterium
ATCAGGATTAGCCGATATCTATCTCACCTCCGCAAGTCACAAAACTAACCAAGTGATGCAGTTTTTGACAATCATCGCCGCGGTATTTATTCCACTGACATTTATAGTGGGAGTGTACGGAATGAATTTTGACTACATGCCGGAGTTGAGATCTCCTTACGGATATCCGCTCGTAATGCTATTTATGTTATTGGTGGCGGTCCTTTTATTGTTGTTCTTCAAACGCAAACGTTGGATTTAATTATCTCGAATGGGTCAAATGGCGATCAAGTATTTAATTCAAGCAATCATCGTTGGATTTCTTGCGTTTAGCTCCCTAGTACAGGCAGAGGACATTTCGGCTCAGGTAAAGCGAATCGTAGATGGCGACACATTTGACGTGATTATCACTCAAGGAAAAACTCCAAAGAGAGACACGGTAAGACTTATCGGAATTGATACTCCCGAAAGTCGCGTAAATACCAAGGCACAAAAGGACTCAAAGAGAAGTGGCCAAGACCTAAAAGCCATTCTTGAAAATGGCAAAAAGTCTGCCGAGTTTCTTAGTAACTTACTTCCGGTTGGAACAACCGTTCGACTTGAATTTGATGTAGAACATAGGGATCGATATGGCCGGTATCTGGCTTATGCTTATCTTCCGGACAATCGAATGATAAATGAAATTTTGGTATCGTCTGGGTACGCTTCGCTGCTTACCATCCCGCCGAATGTTAAGTATGCAAAGAAATTCTCTGGCGCGCTACAGAATGCTCAACGCTCAAAATTAGGGCTGTGGAAGCAACCGCCGGGCTAGGCAGCGCGCCCTTTAGGCAACTGTTGCGTACTTCGCTAACACCGAGTTCCAGAAATGCAGCAGCCTATTTGGTATTTTGCTAACTACACTAAAGAAATTCTCTTGGCACGCCGAATGCATCATAAGAGGTAGGATAGTCCCCAAGATAGTGAGGTTTTTTCGTGCAAGTTTGCCCCAACCAGCGAGGTTTTACCCTAATTGAACTGTTGGTAGCGATTGGCATCGTCGGCATTCTCGCGGCCATCGCCATTCCTCAATACCAAGGATACCGAGCAGGGGCGTTCGATAAAGACGCTGAGCTTTCGCTTCGGACAGTTGCTACAGCGGAAGAGGCCTATTTCGTTGATTACGGAGCTTATATCAACTGTAATCAGTCGACCTGCCCGGCTCGATTGCCCAATTTAGACCCAATTCCTTCCGGTGTTACGCTTCAAATTACCGCAACGCCCTCAGGCTATGTTGGCACCTCTACCCATTCGAAAGGCTCGGGACAAGTCTTTACTTGGTAAAATCATTCATAATTTCAGTGGTTTAAACAATCAAAACCTCCGCGACCAAGCCACAAACAGCGGCATCTAAATTAGTCGGACACGTATACTTCGTCGATCGCCTTTAAAACACGGCGGTTTTTCGATTCGTGGACGAAAGAGGAAGGGTTAATTTTGGGTGAAAACATGGGACGCGAACTTACCAATACTGAGAAGGCGGCACTAACTCTAATGAGTCTAGGAAAAGATGTTGCGTCATCGGTACTGCAACACCTGACCGAGCCAGAGGTAAAACGAATCAGCCGAGCCTTTATGGCAGTTCAAGAAGTCGATCGTGAAACACAATTAAAAATCTGTAATGAATTTAGAAGAATGCTCTCTGCTAGCGAGACTATGTTAGTCGATGGTCGCGAATTTGCCAAAACGGTAATCGCCGAGGCTTTCGGTGAGTCGGCTGGGGAAAGCATGCTGGAATACGTTACCGGCTCAAGAAAGGAGCCTATCAGTGCGATCATCCAGGATGTCCCTCCCAATATTCTCAATGCCTTCGTCGCATCTGAACACCCACAAACGGTGGCATTCCTTTTAACCAAAATTAATGCGGATCAGGCCGCTCAAATCCTTCAGAGCATGCAAGAAGAAGCTCAAACTGACATTTTGATTCGAATCGCCCATTTAAATAACGTCAAATCAGACGTCGTCGATGAAGTACGCGAGGTTTTACGCCAACAGCTCCGTGGCAACGGCCTCTCCGACGAAGAGCAAGTAGGAGGACCGAAGTCTGCTGCCGAAATCCTAAACTTTGTCGACCGAACCAATGAAGAGCGGATTATAACCGAGATCGAAGAGATGTATCCGGATCTAGCAGAAGAGATCAGAGATCTTATGTTTACCTTTGAAGATTTAAAGAAGGTTGATGACAAAGGTATCCAAGCCGTTCTTAAAGAGGTCCCGAGAGACCAACTGGTGCTTTCATTGAAGACCAGCAGTGATGAGCTAAAAGAACTGATCTTTAGAAATATCTCTAAACGTGCTGCCGAAATGATTAACGATGACCTATCCGCACTTGGTCCGGTAAAGTTAAAGGACGTGGAGAAAGCCCAACAGGGCGTGGTTGATATCGTAAGACGTCTAGAGGCAGAAGGTAAGATCGCACTCGGTGGTGGAACTGAAGAGGCTTACGTCTAAGCTGCAACTATCACCATTACTATTACTTAGAATAGGTGAACGCGTTAATTTCTTGCTGCAGCCTTACAGAAATCTCTTGATAGGTGCGTGTCCGAAACTGATCATAACTTTCGGATGGCATCTTTGTAATATCGATTACCGAAAAACCAGCTTCGTAACCGGGTGAATTTGGATCACAAATCTGTGATGATATAACTTGCTCGCCAGGCGCGTTGACTCCCCCCAAAACAGTGATCATAAAATCAGATTTGCAGAAATTATAGGCATTAAAATTTGGGACGGTCGTATCTG
>CAZJXY010000532.1:0-2738 GCA_964549925.1 uncultured Bdellovibrionales bacterium
CACTCCTGGAACTACGATACGCGCATTTCGTGGCACATCTAGTATTCGGAGATTTTCAACAAGAGTTGTGTAAAAATCGGGCTCCGTCCCCGATTTACGCCGTCCCCGATTTACGGGTGCACCCCTCCATTCGGCTCCCTAGGCCTTACACAAATGCACTCTTCAGAATAAGTTGCGGGGACGCAGATCTCATGCGGATTATCACACCTACCACCGCACATTCCCGTCCATTGCCCCCTGGCATTGTTTATCTTTCTGCATCCACCCTGTGGAGAAATTGGTCCGGTACCATGACTGGCTCCGCCGCCTGGGGCTGGGGGTGGTGGAGCAACACCGCCCCTTCCGGAACCACTTCCAAATCCCAACCGACAGCAATTGTCCGAGCACAGTCCTTGAACACCCGGCCTGATGTCACATACAGCGCCATTTACCGGACAGGTCACACCGGAAGAGCAGCACTTGCAATTTGGAATTTTCCCAAATCCATCGAGGAGCATATTTGTCCCGTGTTGCGCCATCGGGTTAAGGATTTCCGTGACATTTTCGCTCTCCAGATCAGGATCGGAATGTAGCTGTGAAGTCTGGCTTGCTTGAGTAATTCCGAAGAAAAATCCCAAGACCGATATGTATGGATCATCTGGGTGAGTATAATGGGTAATCGAGTGATTATCCCCGTAAAGAGTAAAACCAGGCTGATCTAGAATCGATGCCCCTGTGGAAATTTCATTGGTCAAACAACCCGCAGCAGGATTCCACGGCGATGTCGGTGAGGAGCCTTGGAAGGGGGACCCGAAAGTCTCCAGGTGGATCTGTCTATCTCCATAATAAAATTGCCCTCTATCAACCAACCAACGCTGAGAGATAATCCCCCCGGCACTATTTCCAAAGATAAGGATTTTACAATAGTCACATTGGTTTGCGAGATAACTCATGAAACGGTCAAATTGATCGACCTGTGTTGTCAGACAATCGTTCGAGGAGTAGTTGTAAGTGAAAAGGTTGACGCAGCTGTTACCTTTAATCTCCTCAAAACGCTCCTTTACCGGCGATTGATCGCTAGTCCTATTCAAGCCCGGCAGTAATACAACCATAGTCTTTCTCCGATGCGCAGGGTCGTTCTGATCCCAAGTACAGCCCCGCCATTCGCTCTCGTTTAGGCAGCAGCACGGCTCGCCTTCGCATGAAAAGAGAGGATTTGTGGGGCTCTCCGAACTGGTAGTTGTTTGTGAATAGAAAAATGGGGGATTAGTGGAGTTGTTAAAAAAGTCCTGTACATTTGAACTGCTGATATAATTTGTACGAACAGCCGCAAGCTGAGTAGAGTTGAATCCGAACGAGGTCAGCGCCGAGACCAAAGCGTTCTTGACGGCCGGATTAGGAACCGAAAGCAATGGCACCAAGGGTCGTTGAGAAGTAGGAGCCGGACCATTACCAAGAACTAGGGTTGTCGCGCTACTGCCGATATGAACTAAGGTATGCGTGCCGAAGTAGAATGTTGAGGCATTAGGATTTCCATTACGAACCCTAACCATCCCGTTCGAAAGCACATCTACTAAACCTCCCAAGTTTAAGTAATCTGTGTTTGGGTATAGATTTTCCTGTATTAGCTGTCCCCCTGACGGAGAAGGGTGGCTAAAAATCGCCTTCACTCCGGAAACAGTTGCTGGCAGAAAGTCGATTCTATTACCAGGTGGTATGTGCAGTGTCCAGCTGAAATCTTTCGATTCGCTTCTGATGCCGTTGGAAAAAGTAATTTCGCCATCCTGTCCGTCGCGAGTAATCGCATAAGGAGGGGGGGCTATCTGCCAAATTTCAGCAAGAGCATTTAAAGTGGAGCAGCATAGAATGAGACACCCCATGATTATTACTTTGTACGACCGCATAAAACCTCCACATGAAACAGTTGTGCTTAATCCGGAGAACAATCGATGCCCCAATTGTTATTAGCAAAAACGGGTCTAATGTAGCTCCATTTCTGGGATTATTTCACATTTAATTATGTTCACCATCGAACTACTCGGCCTAATCCACTGGGGAAAACCGGCATTAATTTCCTCTCGCGAAATGGATCAAGCCGTCAAAACCACAATGATTTACATCCCCAATCCCATCCAAGACTTCATTAGCCTTCCGACACTCCGTGTTAGTCTAGAGCTCCAGTAAAATATCTAATATTCCTCACCATTAATTTCACTCTACCAAAACGCCTTGGCCCAAAGCATCTGTAAGAATGTATGCAACGGCAACACCTCTACCCCGCAGTCTAATCGCCGCTCACTCGAATCATGGGATATGATAATTTTGCGCTTAAACTTGCGCTCTTCAAGCAACGCAAGAATCCCTTTGGCGTCAGAGTCGCTGACTCTACCCGAGGATTTGACCTCAACTGCAAGATAATCTTCGATAACAAAATCAACCTCCATCTGCGAAAGACTTCTCCAGTAGCAGAGCGGTCGATCTATCCCATGATAACTCAAGGCCGCACGAAGTTCGTTTGCGATTAAATGTTCCATCGCTAGCCCATACTGCACTGTTCCAGGTGCTAACGACGTAACACCTTGCAAAGCGTGGGCAACACCCACATCAAAAAAGAAGAATTTACTCGTAGAGACAGATTTACGTTTTTTAGCGGTTTGAAACGGCAAAACTTGATAGGCGACCAAAGTATCTTCCAGAACCGAATAAAACTCCCGAATGGTTCGCGGTGGAACCTGGGCATCGTTGCCAACCTTTGTGAA
>CAZJXY010000533.1:0-2735 GCA_964549925.1 uncultured Bdellovibrionales bacterium
AAGTATTTTGGGCACCCACCAATCTCCGCAACTCAGGCTGAGATGAGACCGCTCTTACTGTATACTGCGGGTGAGAATAGCTGGTCTGATAAATTATCTTCTTCTGATCAATCGAGTCAGTGTTGTTTAAAGTAACACAATAGTGCGGCGGTGAGCGAAGTCCTTGAAGAATATTCATGTTATATGTAATTCCAACTGGTGAATCTGGTTTCTTATTACTTCTTCTAATGTAGTTCCACGATGCCCACAACCGTTTTCGCGGCGGAAGTTGCGCGATATCAGTGTGCAAAACCGTATGATTTTGCTGATAACTCCAGAATCCCAGAAGTCTTTTCTCATCAGCCGATGGATCGGTAAGTAAATTTAAACTTTCATCAGCATGCGAAGCTAATACCACCCCGTCGAAATTATGCGTTCCATCATCGCAAACGAGCTGCACCGACGATTGGGCGTTATCGCGTACGATCGAGCGAACGGGAGAATTTAACCTAATTCGACCGTTGAATCTGGCCTTAAAGGCCTCAACATAACTGCGGCTGCCGCCAACTACAGTCTGCCAAGTCGGACGTTTACTGAATTCTAGCATTCCATGATTTTGGAAAAATCGAAGGAAAGTTTCCGCCGGAAAATCTAGAATGTTGCAATCCGGACTAGACCAGATTGCGGCAGCTAAGGGGATTAAGTAGTGATCGATGAAATACTGACTGAGCTTTAAGTCTCTAACAAACTCACCTAAGGTTGCGTCGCCAATATTACCCTGATTGAGAACTCGCAGCGCACTAGAGTTGAATCTTCGCTGATCAGCGATCAGTCCCAAAAATTTCCGATTCAAAAAGTTTGCTGGTGTCTTTAGGGCGTCCAACGGGCTTGGGCCTCGGTACCCTAGCCCTGTAAGCTCACAGTAATGACTAAAGCTCATCTCAGAGTCCCGCAGTGAGATTCCCAACTGTGCTAAGAATTTATAAAAATTCGGATAATTTTTTGGATTACACACAATAAATCCGGTATCAACCGGAACAACCTCTCCGTTCTCCCCCGAGGCAAAGATTGTGTTGGTGTGACCCCCAAGATAGTTATTGCTTTCGAAGATTGTCACCTCGAATTTGCGGGAAAGTAGATAAGCAGCCACGATACCTGCTACTCCGCCACCAACGACCGCAAAACGTTTTCGAGTATTCGACTCCATCGCTACATCGCTTTCCAAAGAGCTCGAGCAATCCAACGCCGAATCGGAGGCGGTGACATGCTAACTATCTTTACGAACCAGTTAAAAGGTATGGGAAAGGAGATCTCGTCTCTTCCCTTTTCTATCGCATCACATATCGTGGTTGCAGCGAATGTTGAGTCAACCAGAAATGGCATATAAAAGTCATTTTTATCGGTCAGCGGCGTCCTAACAAATCCCGGATTAACTATCGTTACGCCAACCCCGTATTCCTCCAGGTGATAACGTATGCTTTCAAGAAAGTGGATCTGAGCAGCTTTACTTGCTCCATATGCGGCCGCTCTAGGTAAGCCGCAATATCCGGCCAGACTAGCAACACCAACGAACCGTCCGCACTTTCTGGCGATCATTGAAGGTACAGTCGCTTCAGCAACACGCAGCATCCCGCCGTAATTTAGATCCATTAATTGTATGTACTCATTTGAGTCGAATTTCTCTGGGAGAGTAAAAAGATGCGATCCTGCATTTGAAACCACTATATCGATCGGCCCGATTGAGTCTTCTATCTGCGTAGCGATCTTTCGCATCTGATCTAAGTTACGCACGTCCCCCGCGAAGGCGTGCGCCTCCCCTTGCTGCGCCTTAACTTCATCACAAATCCGTTCAAGCTCGGTTTGACGTCGAGCCGTAAGCATCACCCTAGCCCCACGCTTTGCAAGCTCAAAAACTAAACTTTCACCGATGCCGCTACTGGCGCCAGTTATCCACACAATCTTCTGATTAAGTGAAACGTGCTTGCTCATCGCTGAACTCCAGAGACTGAGCTATCAACCCCCAATAACCTCTCGAACGGAATACTCATTGCATGCGCAATTTGGAGCAATGCCCCGACAGTAATATTGTGCTTCCCATTCTCGACGCTGCTTATGTAAGTGCGGTCAAGACCGGAACGCTCTGATAGTTGCTCCTGACTTAGCTTTTGTTCCACTCTACAACCTCGCACTTTCTTCCCAATTCGCAAAGCAAGATCCTCTAAGGAGATTGAGCTATTATTTACTTTCCCTGCATTACAGGCAAATTGAACGGCCTGCTCTATGCTTGAGGCGATAAGATCTACATTCGGCATGGTCTTCGATCTCTCACCTCGACCAAACGCCTGTCCTCCGACAATTATTAGTGGAGGTTTTGTGATCTGCTTTAATTCCTTCACGGCTGCTCGTGCCGATTTCAATAGTCCCTTTGCGGAGACCGACAATATGACAAGATCTGTCTGACGCGTTTTTACAAACTCTACCAGGTCCTTCTGAGGGGTACTTGCGCCTAGAAAGGAAACATCCCATCCTTGCATAATCATTAGATCAGCAGTTACCCGCGCCCCGAGGTAGTGAAAGTCTCCTTCCAGGGTTGTAATTACTGCGCTTCTACCTAAGCACCTCTCAACCAGAACGCTCCCACGAATTTTAGCCATCTCAGCTACCACAACCTCAGACGCTAGGTGCTCATCAGTAATCGAAATCTCACCAACTCTCCACTTTTCTCCAAGCGCGCGCAGTGCTGGTAAGAATAAACT
>CAZJXY010000534.1:0-2729 GCA_964549925.1 uncultured Bdellovibrionales bacterium
CAACTTAAAATCATCGAATTTAAATTCAAAAATATCTTTAACATCGGGGTTAATCTCCAAGCGCGGCAAGCTCTTGGGAGATCTTTTTAACTGCTCCTTTGCTCCTTCGATGTGATTAGAATAAATATGCGCATCACCGAAAGTATGGATAAATTCATGGGCTTTTAACCCTGTAACTTGCGCTACCATCATAAGAAACATGGCGTAACTTGCGATATTGAAGGGGACCCCCAACATCACATCGGCTGAGCGCTGATAGAGCTGCAAACTTAAGCGATCGCCTGAAACGTAAAATTGAAATAATGTGTGACAAGCTTGCGGGGCTTTTTTCGGCTGCTCCGCGGGATTCCATGCCACCACAACGATTCGTCGGCTATTTGCATCGCGTTTCAAAAGATCAATTGCGCGGGAGATCTGATCGACCTTCTGGCCGCCCGGGCCTTCGTAACAGCGCCATTGTTTGCCGTAAATCGGCCCAAGCTCCCCACTCTCATCAGCCCACTCGTCCCAAATTGAGACACCATGATCGTTTAAGTATTTTACATTAGTCTCACCACGAAGGAACCAAAGTATTTCATGTATAATCGATTTGGTGTGACATTTTTTGGTGGTTACAAGTGGAAAACCGTCCTCTAAGTTGAATCGAAGCTGCCTTCCGAACACCGAATATGTGCCAACGCCGGTGCGGTCCTTTCTAAAAGATGACTCGGGGGGTTTCCCGTTTTCGAGAATATCTCTGACTAAATCTAAGTACTGCTTCATTTGCTCAACTTATAAGATCCATTCATACCGATCATCGTCAATTTCTGGACGCTAATCCCCAGAGGTTGCGGCACTTGCGCCATGTAACTTGATCTCAGTATGTCTAATTACACCGCCCAAATTCGCAGTCCAAACTAGCATGCCCGATACCACCAAGCTTAGCAAAAGAATCAGCGGCTGGATTTTTTGTAAACTCCCTTTAAATACAAGCGATACCAAGGAAAGTCCAGCTAAGGCATATAACCCAATAATTACCTTCTCAGCAGCCTCTTCGTGTACTTCGACATCGTGCTCGGCCACCCCAGATAAATGTTCAACAATTTCTTCAGCCCCCTCACCAGTCAAAAACACAGCGATACCGGAGAGTGAAAAGATTAAAAGCCCAATTCGCCCTATCATTTTCAAGTCGGGGTTGTTTCTGACAAGGCCTACCCCCAATGCAATCGCACAAATCGGGATTCCTACAATTGGAAGATGGGCAATAATTAGGTGTAGATGCGCGTCATTCATAGAAGCAACTTTTACCTCTCAATATAGAAGATGCGCAACTATTATTCGCAGTTTGGTAGATGAATATGAACTTCAAGATATAACTTTCTTGAACTATTTCCACCACAGAATCTTAATCGGGATCGCTCCAAAACACCTAGTCTTAATTCAAATAGTCGTGGCAACACTATCACCTTGCAATGAAGTATTCGGCCAAATCAAAGCACAAAAAAATCCCCCTCTAGAGTTCGTCTAGAGGGGGTCTAGGATAGGATACCAAGTATATTAACGTGTGTGTGTTTACAAAATGTAAGCTAGTGCATCTGGTACACTGTCTTTTCAAGCATCTGACACATCCTATCCACGTCTGATTTTTTTACGCTACTTGAATTTTTAATTCTTCCCTTAAATCTTCTTAAAAACCTCTTTCCTGGTTTGTAACTCGCATTGTGCACGGATCGAACAAAGGCACCGGCACGGAGCAGTAATCCGATTTTACCCTTAAAAGGTCGGCTTGCCATTTTAAGACCAAGTTCGGCGATACCAGAACTACTTACGGCTAAGCTTCCAAAGGAGCACTCATGTCCGTTTATTAAGAGATGCAAACTACCCGAGGATCCTTGATTTCCGGCTACGTCGATCAGGTATTCCTTTTCGCCGACCACGCTTTGCGGGGCCTGAGTGAAAGAAAGAGTTAGATCGTCCCCCCCCACGGGAAGATACTGAACTGTAGTGCCATCGGTGATCGATCCAAAGTAGGTATCTTCATGCGGAGCTAGGTTTCCGCGTATCCCTTTTGCTCCGCTTTGAGCGCTAGCTTGAACCGAGGCACTTGAAAATCCATATGTTGTTAGGATCGTTCCATCCTGGCGTAATTCAGCCCAGAGATTAACGTCGCCTTGAGTGAGCGCGCCGTAAAGCTTGGCTTTCCAATAAACCACCACGCGATCCGAGTATGACTTTACCCGGACGGCATCGCTCACCATATCGGTATGGAGCACTGCGATCGAGTTCTTCGGAGCTGAAGACCCATTCTGGAAATCCATTCCGCTGGGCTTACTGAAGTAAATTACTCCGTTAGTTGAGATGTAGATCTTAGATTTAACCTCGCCGTAGAAGAGAAAATCGAAAGGCAGCATGTAGCTGGCGTATCCTTCGTCCCCTTTAATCCTAATTTTAGCTTGGGCGGCGCTGTTGTCTGGGGCGTAAGAGACCGCTCCAACGCTATATGAGTAATCCGCAGCACTGGTCGGAGGGATTACTGGCGCAGTCTCGCCTGCAAGCATGCGCTTCACATTAGTCTTTCTTCCAGTGCGAACCACCGATGCCAAAGTCGAAAGGTCCGACCCAGACTCATAGAGTCGAGTAGTAATTTCGGCAACACTAAAATTTGGATTGTATCCTTTTAGAAGGGCAATTGCCCCTGAAACATGGGGAGTAGCCATGGATGTTCCGCTTAAGGAGGCGTACTTTGCCCC
>CAZJXY010000535.1:0-2728 GCA_964549925.1 uncultured Bdellovibrionales bacterium
GGCGCATCACTACTTCCAAGCGCACTCTCGAGGTTCTGCTTAACATACAGGAACGTACAAACCAGAAACATGGCAAGCGCAGCGCTGATTAGAGTTAGAATCGAACTAAACGGAGCTGACAAAACCATCTTTGCGCTTTTCGATACCGAGTCTAGAAACCCTGATCCGCGGCTAAAGCGTGGCAGCACCTGAACTTCCTTCCAGATCTCTTCCAATCCGATTCGACCTGGCGGCGAATCGCTACTCGCTCTATCACTCGCTATTTTTACAGCCATACCCACCGATTCTCACCCAATCGCAGACGGTCTTTCAAAGTCACCAATTACTCTTCCACGGTCCAGCACTATCGTGCGCTTGTTCATATCCTCAATCAATCCAAGGTTGTGGGTTACGACCAGCACGGTTGCGCCGGAACGATTCGTCTCCAACAGTAAATCCATTACCACTCGAGCCATATTTGAATCTAGATTTCCAGTGGGCTCATCGGCCAGCACCAATCTGGGCCGGTTCAGTAAAGCCCTGGCCACCGCAACCCTCTGCTGCTCTCCACCGGAGAGCGTCACGGGGGAAGAATTTGCCCTGTCGGCAAGTCCTATGGCTTCAAGTAAACGTTTAGCTAGCCGTCGACGTTCCTTTGTCACGACACCTGTGGCTTCAAGGCCAAACGCGACGTTATCAAGCACGCTGCGCCTGGATAGCAGTTTGTAGTCCTGAAACACCACCCCAATTTCACGCCTCAAACTGGCGATATGGTCCCCCTCAATGGTGGCGAGGTTTCTCCCTCCTACTACTACTTGCCCCTCACTAGCACGCTCAGCAGCGTAAAGCATCCTCAATAGGGTCGATTTCCCGGCCCCACTCGCTCCGACCACAAAAACGAACTCTCCCTCTTTGACCTTTAAATCAATCCCATTTAAGGCTACCTGCTCGGGCGGATAGCGCTTATGAACTGCTTTAAAACTGATCATCCCTCTTCCACTTTTTGATTCTTTCCAATAAGTTCTGAGTCTCAAACAAAATGATATGAAAACTCCTGCTAAAACACCTACCAACAGTTTAGGCGCCCTGAGGGGAACAACTCTGATTATTTGCCTTATGGTATTAATATCCTGTTCTGCTTCTAGTGGAAATACTGCAAAAATGCGGGAGATTCCAGCGATTAATCAGGTTGAGAAGGTTCAGGAAAATCTGTACCGCGTCAGCGCGGCTAACGGAGGTGCATTTTTTACCCTGATTGAAGAGTGTGACGAGAAGGATTCTACGTTATCGGCCCTAGCGCGAGCTAGACAGCTTTTTATCGGACTAGAGAGTTTAAAGATCTCTAGCAAATCCGGATTCGACCTAAAGGGCAAGCACGTATCGGCTGTAGCGGCCGACGCTGAGGTAGAGGGGTCAAGCTTGCGAGTGAACTCCTACTCTCTACGCGATGGTTTGTGCTTCTATGATTTAGTCTTTTGGAAGGTTGAACCTAAGTCTGATATCGCTTCGGACAACTCCGCTCCCTTACTCTATGCCGATCTTGCCAAACAGATTTTGCCTAGTGTGATCTCTGACTGATGGATATTAGAAAGCGACTTACCACTCTTGGCGACTATAGTCGGATGTGTAAGGCCGTAATGCGCGATATCTATCGCAAAGGGGTCGACTTTGATGACCTTGCAAAACACATCGTGCAGATGGGGAATCATTCCATTCCGATAGTGCTTCTTACCGCGCTCTTTACTGGAATGGTTCTGGCCGTGCAGACAGCTTACGGGCTGCAGCGCTTTGGGGCGAAATTATACGTTGGTAATATTGTATCGCTCTCGCTGGTACGTGAACTTGGGCCGGTACTTTCAGCGATTATGGTTTGCGGCCGGGTAGGTGCTGGAATCGCCGCTGAATTGGGGTCAATGGCAGTTACTGAGCAAATTGATGCAATCCGAGCACTTGGTGCCGATCCGATTCGAAAGCTAATCTCGCCAAGAGTGTTGGCCGGAATAATTACAGTACCGCTCCTAACTGTATTAGCGGACATCATCGGAATATTCGGGGGAGCAGTTATCGCAATTGTTGAGTTAAACCTTCCAAGCCACACCTATTATAGATCGATCGTAAACTTCGTGATGATTCGGGATGTGATGGATGGTTTGATTAAATCCGTGGCGTTTGGCTTCATAATCGTATCGATAGCTTGCTACTTTGGGATGAACTGCAAAGGCGGAACTGAGGGAGTAGGTCGAGTCACCACTGCAGCGGTTGTAACTGGCTCGATTACAATCTTAATCAGCGATTTCTTTATAACCAAGCTTCTAATCTTAATTCCGGTATAAGACGATGTCAGACTCACAGCTATATCCGGTGGTATTTGAAGATGTGAAGATGCGTTTCGGTAACTTCGAAGTTCACAAAGGTGTGTCATTTAAGGTGAACCAAGGCGAGGTACTGACCATTCTTGGACCCAGCGGAACCGGTAAGACAGTGCTGTTAAAGCTCATGATCGGGCTACTTTACGCCAGCGAGGGGCGGGTGCGCACTTTTGGCATCGATTTGGCCGAGGCGAGCGAGGAGGATCTGCTTAAAGTCCGAACTGATGTGGGGATGTTATTTCAAGGTGCGGCGCTTTTTGATTCGTTGAATGTATACGATAATATTGCTTACTCCCTACACGAACATGGCGAAAGACCTGAGGAAGATGTGGCCAAGATTGTCAAAGAGAAATTGCAAATGATTAACCTTCCCGGAATTG
>CAZJXY010000536.1:0-2726 GCA_964549925.1 uncultured Bdellovibrionales bacterium
TTAAATGCGCGGACTAGAACGGACGTTTTGCTGATGAAATACTTAAAACCTCTCCATCACGCTTCCGCTTCCGACGTCTAAGAATTCAACTACCCTCGGACGCTGGTCTTCCGGGATGGCCTTAAGCTGCTCCTTGATACTATTCAGAAATTTCTCCTTGGGCATCGGAGGCATAGCATTCATCGGAAAATCCTTAAAGCTCAGAGTCAACTTCCTTTCTGCATCAATCGATAGCCCCGCAAATTTCGGTCCGGTAATCGGATGTGCTTTTAGGTACCCCTCTAAAGCCGAAAATGGAGAGGAGTTTGTGGCTGACGGTCCTGCTGTCTCGCTACCTGTTTCTGGTTGACTGAAGCGCTTAATCAGATCCTCGAGTTTTGCCCGCGCTTCGTCGTTCGGAGCAACCTTTAAGGCCTCTTTTGCCGCAATCTCAGCTTTAAGCTTATCTCCCCGGGCGATGTAATTTACGTACAGATTAGCTCTTGCCGCAAAGCTAGTTGGATCGGTCTTAAGCACTTTTTCTAGTTCGCTCTCAGCTCGATCAAATTTTTCAAGCAATGTCAGTGTGCTGGCGTAAGCCGTTCGAGATAAAACGTCATCGGGTTGAAGTTTTAAGTACCTTTCATAGTACTGTTCGGCCTTATCATACGAGTGGAAATTATAAGAGATATTGGCGCGATTCAATAACGCCTCCGTGTCCTCGGGTGAGATCTCCAATATGCGATCGAGGATGGAAATAAGCTCAAACACGGTAGTGCTGTCCCTGTCGCCAGAGGATAGAAGCTTGGTAGCAAGTCCCTGGCCCAAAGCTTTAAGCTTTTCCAAATTCTTCGGGTCGGGTTCCAACTCTTCCCTGAGTGACGCCAGGGCTGACTCATCTATCTGTGGCTGCTGATCTTCAACTTCTTCTTGGCGAACCGTTGGCTTTTCACCCTGAAGCGCTGTCTTAGTATGCCACGCCGCATACCAAAGCAATGTTGATATGAACAACAAAGCCAGAACTGTCTTTAAAGAAAGTTTAATTTGAGGGCGAAGCGCGGATCCGCAATCGGGACAAAAATTTTTCAACTCCTTCAGGCTGACCCCGCAGGAGGGACAAAAAGAACTCATTTAACACTCCAGGATGTGGTACTAGGAGCAGCTTAGCTCAGAGTTACTCTCTTCATCAACTAGGGTGAAGTTATCAATCGTTACCTCGTCGTCTTTTAGCTCAGCGGCGCCGCTTAAGGTCACCGTGGAGGAGACCCCGTTTCGTGTATATGTAACCGAAGCACTTGCCTTACCTTGAGAATCGGTCTCAACCGTAGCATTCACTGTAACACTTTGATCCTCAACTTCCTGGTTGCTTCCCTGATAGGAGATTGATATCCCAGAATTTCCGACTTGAGTTGCGGCCACGTCGGCTCCTTCTACCTTAACATCCGCAGCCCTAAAGGTGCAGTCATAGGCAGCCTGGGTGGATTTATCAGTTATAGCGAGTCTTGCCATAGTTGCGTTTCCCCAAAGATCCCGACAAAGAATCTTTACAGTGAAAGGGATAGTTGCCACGTCGGGTCCTACGAAGATCCCTTGGGGAGGATCGGCTTGCTCAGCAAAAAAATGGTTATTCACGTAAAAGGTACAGGGTACTGGGGTGCCATCAATGTCATTAGCAGCGACCAATACACGCACAGTTCCGCCCTCGCGGCTTACCGAAGCAGTAATCGGTGGACCCTTTTCCGGACCGTCTCCGGATCGATCCTCTCTTTGGGTGGTGAAGATCTGACTTTGTGCTGAAACAAAGACGGGTGTGATGGCGCATACTGTGGCTAAAACTATAGCTGCTCTTTTCATTGGGAGAATCCTCTTAAACCATCTAATTAAAAAACTGGGTGTCCCTAACCTTATAAGATGAGATCCCAACACAGTAGATCTACAGAAATTCTGGGTTCATCGGAAGGTGGAAAGGTAGGGGAACTCGTTGAAAGGTTTGGACAAAAGTTGATGTAAACTATTGCATTTAATCGTCAAATGACTTTAAATAACTTAAAGTTTTCACTTTCTCTTTCGATACTAATCAGGCAACATCTGCCCCAAAATGCCGAACACTTTACGGGATGATGTTTTACTGTGCGGAGTGGATACTTACTCGCTGTGCTGCTTTTTGGTTTGAGCCAGTTGTCTGGATGTGGGGTTTTTAGAAAACTTCCGGACGAGGAAAAGGCAATGTATCAGGTTCCACCTCCTCCAGAGAGTCAAGAGGAGGCTCAGAAAAGGTTAAACGAGGCCGGTGGGGATATCCTTTATGGCTCTGGGCTTGGCCAGGCGATGTTAAATGTCGGAGGAATCATTGCCTTTCCCCCCTATGGCATTTACGTTCTCGGCGACGCTCTTTTGAATCTCGGCGGGTATGACATAAAGCCGAGTGGGGCATTGCCTGAAGAGGAGCAGCAGAAATGGGATGCTCTTTATAGCGATGTGACTTCCGGGCCCGGTAGAGTTGCTGCGGCCGTGGCTGGCACTGAGTTTAGAAGTAACGAGGTAATAGCTGATCGTAATCGGAAGGAAGCAGAGAAGCGGGAACCCCAGGCTCCCGTGTTGAATTCGGAGCTGAGTGAAGAAGAGTTGAGGAATTATTAATTGTGGCAACTATCGGCGTTGTAATTCGGCCTGGCGTGGAAGCCGCCCGCGATAAGGGGTTGGAGCAGATCGGCTGGGAAAAAGAACATGGCCAAGAGGTCTTATGT
>CAZJXY010000537.1:0-2722 GCA_964549925.1 uncultured Bdellovibrionales bacterium
CTCTATTACCCAAACGGCCTAGTTCAGCAGGTTACTGATGCGCTGGGGAAAAAAGTAGAGACAACCTACGACAACCTCGGGCGACCAACGCTGGTCGTTTATAAATTGGCGAATAACGCTGAGGAGTCACGCCAAACATACACTTACGATCAACCTCCCCCAGCAGCGACACGTTATTGTCAAAGCTGTGTGGTCCGAAAAGGCGACTTAGCCAGTATCGACGGCCCGAATGATACTGTCGAATTCGGGTACGACAGCTGGGGCCGACTCTCCGAGGTAGCGCAAAAGATCAAAAATACCTCTGAGACCAACCCAGGTGGACACTTTAATTTCGACAGAGTTTATCATTTTCAGTTTGATTATGATTCTCATGATTTGATGACAACCCTTACGTACCCCAATGGTGTGCGATTAGATCGAAGCTACAACAACCGAGGAGAAGAGCTTGAAATCAGCTCAGAGAGTTTTGCCTATCTGACTGATGCGAGTGGTGCGTCACAATTTCCTGGTGGTATTTTAAGGCTGATTACAAACCGACTTGCAGATGGAAGGGTAACTGAAGCAGCTTGGGGCAGGAATTTAAATCAGATTTTTCAATATTCACCGAATAGCGAGAAACTTCTTCAATACCAGGTCGAAAACAGAGACACCGGCCATGTCTTGGTAACCGAGAACTATAACTACGACGCAGGAGGACGGTTAAAGAGGTTCGAAGAGATCTATCCACTGGAAAACAGGACTCTCGAATATAACTACGATACGAGAGGATTTAGAAAGCAGTTCAGAATAAATGGTGGAGCGTGGCAAGAAATTGTAAGGGACTTATATTCGCGAGTATCTGCCACTTCAGAAAATGGAGCAACATTCGCCTATAATAACGGAAATTCCCCGCTAAATCCTTACCGTCCGGCATCCTATACGGTTGGAGGCACAGTCTACAATCAGTCATACGACCTAAATAAGCGGCTAATTGGCTCTGACAGTCATGATGCTGCTCCGCATCGAGTTATCGATTACAACGTCAACGGTCGAGTAACTCAGATCACGGCCCCCTCGCCTACGAACAGGAGAATCAAAGTAGTTTACGGGGTGATGGGTAACGCGATTGTCACCTCTGAATGGAGCGGCACTGCTTTGGGCATTCTTGAAAGCGCTGAGGTAAAGATCGGAGCTAATCTTTGGAATGAGAAGTATAGCCGAGCGGATGGGGTAAAGTGCTCTCTTAATGTTTGGGGTAAAAACTTACGGCCTGATCCTTTCGGGGTTGAGAGTTCGCATCAGATACTCGCTAATTTTGGGTATAACTGCAGCTTTTGAGGAATTACGGTGGCACTCAGAAATTGGGAATCTCTGGTAAGATCGAACATATGCATATTGTTGGTAGCGCTGTCACTTTTTGTAATTTTGTCTTCTAAAGCTTCTGCTCAGACCAGTGCACCTCCAGTAAAACACTCCGATCCTCCTCAGGATCCTCCAACTGTTTCGTCTCCCGAGCCTTCACCGTCTCCCGAGGAGTCCCCGATACCCAGCCCAAGTGGCGGTACAACGTCACCTCCTGTACCAACTTCTGCCTCGGTAAGTATCACTGGGACCAATTCAAATACTGGCTCAGGTAACACCAATCCCCCTGAGGTTACATCTTCAGGAACAACCTCAACGCCCCCTACTGGACCTTTAAAGTATGACACCACGGGTCCGTGTGATCAGGAGACTGTGGCGTACACATATGACCCAGATCCAAATGAGCCTGGCGGGGTAGTTACACTTGGTTGGTATTCGGGAGGTGATTCGTACGATGATCCGGCCTCCTGTGGAATAGCGGCTGGTTCGGGCGACATGAGTGGGGGGTATGAGCCTCCGCTTAGAGGTTTTTTTAAAGAGGTGGTATTTGGTCCCGACCTTAGAGAGGCGATTCCTGGGATGTCGCAGTTTGGAATGAGATGTCCGCAGTCTTTCAACGCATATAAATTTATGCAGCTTGCATCCGATGCGATGCACGCCTTTGCATTTTTGGAAGGATTAATCTTGGGGGGGCTTGGGGGGGAGGCTGAGCAGGCGACTTTGGCAGCCACAACGAGGGTGGTTGCACCGAGGACTGTGGCGAGAGAGGTTTGCGAGGAAGTTACTGAAGAGGCGGCTGAGACGATAGCTTCTCAGACCGTGGCTCGCCAAACTATTCCAGCCGAACTTAGAGAACTTTTTAGAGAAATTGTTGGCGGCAACACGGGAATCGATTGCTCAGAGATCGCAGAAATTCTCGGTCGTAGCAACTCAAATTTGCGCATTATTTTGGTTGAAGGCGAAGAAAGAACATTGATTCAGATTCCAACGATAAATGGGTCCGAGGGCTTTTACTATCATTATGTAACTACGGATGGGGTTTCGATCTTTGATCCGATGCTTTCCGGTATACCGATACCCAAAGATGAATACTTCAGGCGACTTGCTAGTCTAAACAACTGTAGACTCAAGATCGGATACGAGCCGCTAGAAAACGGATATCTGACTCCGCCAACCGTTGGACTCGGGCGATAAGTTTTTAAGCATGGCCGTGGAGACTATGGCACCCAAGAGTCAATATCACTAATGTCTTGCTGCTCTCCGCTGATCATATCTCGCACCTGATTGTGAGCAAGAAACAGAACCTTACCAATTCCTTTCCGGTCAGCGTATTTCAACTGCTTTTTGTAACTGGATCCCTCCGGATATACCTCAACTACTA
>CAZJXY010000538.1:0-2720 GCA_964549925.1 uncultured Bdellovibrionales bacterium
TTAAGAGATACAGCTCTTGATAAGCATAGAACTGAGCGCGCCGGATACTCGTCCGATCAAGAAGAATCATTAAAAACAACGATAAAAACAGCCACCGAAGGAATTTACGATGTAGAGCCACTTTTTGCTGTGCCATATAACGGTGGCACGAATGGAAGAGAGACTACTCCAATGATTTCTTTGGCCTTTAAGCTTACTTCCCAGAGTGCAAAACAATGCTTAAGTTTTCTGAATTGATCACAACCAGTGATCAGCTTCCTTTTCTCTTGTTACGTGAGCTGATACGGTAATTCCTTTGGGGAGCGTGCTCTATTTCGCTTTACCCGCTTATTAAGCCGGGAGGTTCATATATATTGCCTAAAAATAACAAACCTCCCCCCTTTTGCTCACTAGACATCTGGTGTAATCTATACTTACCCATTCAAATCGTTGGGACCTGACGATATTCGCTCAAGCCCGGCCCTCTTCGTCTTAGAGGGTACTGTTTGAAAGCCAAAATTATTTTATAAATAACATTTCAGCTTATGTGCGGAATTGTAGGTTACTTAGGTCCAAATAATGCTCTCCCGATTATCATCGAGGGGTTAGAGAAACTTGAATATCGCGGGTACGACTCGGCCGGGGTGGCTTTGTACTCGGAGGGCAGGGTCGATGTTACCCGTACGATTGGAAAACTCTCAGCATTAAAAGATGCGATCGGAAAAGCTAAGCCGAAGCATTCTAATCTAGGGATTGGTCATACGCGCTGGGCTACTCACGGAAAGCCTTCTGAAAATAACGCTCATCCCCATACAGCTGGCCGAGTGAGCCTTATTCATAATGGAATAATTGAAAACTACCTTGAACTTAGAAAGGAATTGGAGAGAGAGGGGAGAAAGTTTTCTTCTGAGACAGATACCGAAATTGTGGCGCATCTTCTAGATAAACACCTAGCCCAAGGTCAAGCACCGTTTGATGCCCTCAAAACAACTTGTGGTCGAATTCGTGGGGCATATGCCTTCGTCTGTTTTGACTCGAAGAATCCGGATCGGTTGCTAGTTGCAAAAAACGCTACACCAATCGTAATTGGTGCAGCCAAGGATGAGGTGTTCGTTGCTAGCGACTTCCCTGCAATCCTTAATCATACCCGCGACATGATTGTGCTTGAAGACGGTGATATAGCAGAACTTAAAATTGGATCGATGCAGATTGAAAATTGCGGGCAAAAAGTTGATCGACCGATCCGCCACATAAATTGGGATCCCGTGACCGCACAGAAAGGTGGTTTTAAACATTACATGCTTAAAGAGATTCATGATCAACCGCAAGCCCTGGCCGATACAGTCTTAGGTAGAATTGACCACAAAACTGGAGAGATCGCCTTTGACGAACTGAATTTGTCGGCCGCAGAAATCGGTAAGATTGATCGGATAGTCTTAGTAGCCTGCGGCACGGCTTGGCACGCCTGCCTTTTGGGGAAGTTCTATTTTGAAAAATTTGCACAGATTCCTTGTGAGGTAGATTACGCGTCGGAATTTAGATATCGTTCCCCGGTTTTAAACAGAAATACTTTAGTTATTGCGGTTTCACAGTCCGGTGAGACTGCTGATACGCTTGGCGCTATTGAGCTTGCCGGTAAATCTGCCCAAACCATGGCAGTCTGTAATGTCCTCGGGTCTTCTCTCACACGTAAAGCCCAAAATACGGTTTTTACCCGAGCTGGCCCTGAGATCAGCGTGGCCTCGACCAAAGCCTTTACCACACAGGTTGCGACGTTAATTTTACTCGCCAGTTACTTTGCTCAGAAGCGTGGCGTTGCTCATCAAGCGTTGGAGTTGGCTGAATCATTACTGCATCTTCCTCGTGCGATGGAAGAGTGCTTAAAGTGCGAAGAGGAGGTACTTCGGGTTGCAAGGCAACATAGCGGCGCACGAGATTTTTTATACATTGCCCGCGGACACTGTTATCCAGTAGCACTCGAGGGAGCGTTAAAACTAAAGGAGATCTCATACATTCATGCTGAAGGTTATCCGGCCGGGGAGATGAAGCACGGGCCAATTGCACTCATTTCAGAAGAGGTTCCAATAGTAGTGATCATTCCTCGCTCAGAGCAGCTGTACGAAAAGACCTTTTCAAATTTGCGCGAAGCTGAAGCGAGAGGCGGGAAATTAATTATTCTAACTGATGTTGCGGACGTGAAAGAGCTAAATGATTTAAGTGAGTACGTAATCCAGGTTCCCCACATTTCCGAGCTTCTTTCGCCGCTGCTTTGTTCCGTGCCACTCCAATTTTTGGCTTATCATATCGCCGTACTAAACGGCACGGATGTAGATCAGCCGAGAAACCTAGCGAAGAGCGTAACTGTGGAGTAAAAACTTCGCGGTCAGTGCCAGACCATCCTAGATGGAAGCTTTGCTTGATCTTGTTTAGGTACAATGCCATCGGGGATGATTGCCTGGGTATTGGGGGTGAAGCGATTGGTGTAAGACTCTGGACGTTTATCCAACTCGCCGACGACGCCGACCCAAAGTCGATTCTTTACCTCATAATTCCCGCTTCCGGTTGCGTCCAGATTAGAAGAAAAGGAACCCACTGCGACTTCCATAGCAAATTTGGTGCGATCGCACAAACCATTCCGAATTCCGTAGTCAAACGCCATCGGCGCTAGCGTTAATAGTTGGGTTGCGCTAAGCGCTGCACCGAGCCTCCTCGCTCCGACAATCAGCATCTGATCGTCCGCT
>CAZJXY010000539.1:0-2712 GCA_964549925.1 uncultured Bdellovibrionales bacterium
ATGCGCGGCGGGATTCGTCATCACCGACCTGTACGAAGATGCGATGTCCGATTCGCCGCTGGGAAAATTTCACCCCAACTACATTGCCACGCGGGCGGTGAAGATGTAGAGGGTATAAAGATAGATGAAATAGTATTTTTCCGAAAACAAGATTGAAGGTGACATATGCATAATTCTGCTGATAAAGACAAAGAGTTGCTGAGGAACATTCAGGCACAATGGTCTGATTTGGCTAAACTTCTGGATGACGTTAATTCTCATTGGTCGTACGAAGACCCAATTTACCGTTTCTATCATCAGTCCTATAAGGTCTATGCGCTTCAAGGTGAGACCAAGCAGATCGTGGACGCGCTACAAAATATCGCTCCAATTGGAACAACTTTTTGCCCAATGTTTCAAGAGATTTATCGGGCTGGCGCAAGTGAAAAGCAATTTGAGCCTGAGCACAATCGCCAATGGACGACACACACCAGACCGTTTCTGGAAGCCTTTTTTCACGCCAGATTCTTTTTAGAAATGGCAGTAAAATACGGAAAAGAATTAACAGATGCGCCAACGACGCTGCCCTCGGGTTGGGCTGCATTGCTTTGTTTGTATGATTTACGATAGGACTTGGATTGCCCACGCCTCCCCAAACGAACACCAATACGCGGACTTGCCGCCGCGGATGCCCGCGACTAGATCGGCGAGGCGGGATTCGTCATCACCGACCTGTACGAAGACGTGATGACCGATTCGCCGCTGGCGAAATTCCACCCCAACTACATTGCCACGCGGGCGGTGAAGATGTAAAATGAGCGGAGACAAATCCGATTCGGGATATTCGTCACTGAACGAATAACGATAGTATCGCGTTAATGATAACCCGCGCAAAGATTGTCAATGATCACTGGGGCAAGGTGATTTGAAAACTGGTCAATAAACGATCTTCTTCATCTGCTCGGGTAATATCGCCGAATTCTAGAGCGATATATGGTGGAACAGAACAACAGATTTAAGTTTGGAGAAATTGAAGAAAGAGGTGAAAACGTGGCCGCTAGAACACGCTCAGCTAGACCAATACAAACACCGACTGAATTATTCGATCGCCATATAGTAAAAGAGAGCTACGTCAATGTACAGCAAATATTTATAACCACAACCGAAGATAGGTTACGGATTTGTTTAGGCAATCACCTCAAACGACTCGAGTCCAAGCGAGAGTGGATGGTACCTGCTGGTATTTTCTTAACTCTTTTAATTACTCTCACAACAACAGACACTAAGGACTTTATATCGGTTAATGCATCTACGTGGCAAGCAATATATATCATTTCGACAATTCTTTCATTCATTTGGCTAACTGTATCTCTTCGGAATGCTTTTCTGCACGCAAGTCTAGAAGATATTTTGGTGGAATTAAAGACAATTGTAAATTAGAGGTATTAGGAGATTCATATGTTTACGAAAATTACCGAGCACGAGTCTGAATTACTTAATAGAGAGTTGGTTAAGTCGTACGAAAAGGGTGATTACCAGGAGGCCCTAAAAGTTGCCGACCATTTAATCAAAACAATAAACAAGATTCAAAAGCCTGAGGGTCGCGAACAAGAGATTGGCACAATATACAATAACCTAGGAACACTTTATAAGTCTTTAGGCCGTTACGATCAAGCAGAGACGTACTTGAGAGAAGCCTTGGAATTGAAAGAGAAAGCCTTTGGAGCAGAGGATCCAAGCCTAATAACAACACTCAATAACTTAGGAACGCTATATGCAACAATGAATAGATATTTGGAATCTGAAGCATACCTCAATCAATGCCTGGTTATGTTCGATAAAATAAAACCAAACCCAAGCGCACAAATTAGCGCTACCCTAAACAATCTGGCTACCCTTTATAAAGCACAAGGTAAGACAAACCTCGCAGCAAATCTCTACAAACGAGCTCTCAAGCTATCTAGAGAAGCCTTAGGAACCAGCGATCCAGAAGTTGCTATAACTTTAAATAACTTAGCGGAGCTTCTTGCCTCTTCAAAAAAATTTCTTGAAGCAAAAAAATTATACGAGCAAGCCTTGGAAATTACAGAAAAATCGCTCGGTCCAGAACATCCACAAATCGCTACCATCTTAATTAATCTAGGCGATCTCTTCTTATCAAGAAGGAAATATGCAGAGGCCCAAGAATACTATCAACGAGCATTAGTCATCGTCGAGAAATCATTAGGTGAGAACCACCCTGATACTGAGGAATTGAGAAAAAAGTTGAATAATCTCAAACATCGTTCTTTAACAGAACACTCTATTTAATTCCAAAGTTTAGAGAGTCCAATGCAATGTACTTATTTGCATTTTACAGGGTCAAGCTTAGAATATCCAACAACTTCCCTTCCCATTCCTCCCCAAACGAACACCAATACGCGGACTTGCCGCCGCGGATGCCTGCGCCCAAGTCTGCGAGGCGTTTGGGTTCGGTTCCGTTCGTGGGAGTCGGATACCGCAAGACGATCTGTCCGCTTTCCCAGTTGATCGAGGACAATCCTGCCTTCTCGGCTCGCAGTTTGACTCGCATCTGATAAAACAGATTCGCGGTCATGTCGGGCAGTTCGCCGAAGCGATCTTTGAACTCGGACGCCAGCGCGTCAATTTCGGTCTCGTCGCGCAAATCCGCGATGCGGCGATACAACCGCAAACGCAAATCCTGATCGGGGATGTACTCGGCAGGGATTCCGA
>CAZJXY010000540.1:0-2705 GCA_964549925.1 uncultured Bdellovibrionales bacterium
GGAGAGGCGACAGGACACGGGGCTTAATGCCACTTAGCTAACGAACGCATGTAAGTGATCGAATTTAATCTAGAACATTAGGGTGTATCTATCGACCGGTTATTGATGCAGAGATAGTGTAGGAGGAGCACACTATGTCATCACTAAACAAGATAAAGGAATCGGCGGACGAATTTATTAATAGAGTCATATCACCGGAGTGGGTGGCGGATCTCATGAGGAAACTTGGACATGAGATTCGAGGCGGATTATTTCATCCTGCAATGACTATATGGCTGATGATGCTTCAGCGATTGAGTGGAGAAAAAACCTTATCGGAAGCAGTTCATTCATTTCGAGAAGGATCTGGCGGGGTACTGACGAAACGTTGTCGAGGAGATGTGAGTAAGGCCTCAAGCAGCACAGGCTGATTCAGTCAGGCGCGAACTAGGCTACCAGAAGAAGCCGTCGAGGCGATGGTAGATAGATTGAATGAAGCGATTATCGGAAGTCATCCGCAGCACCTATGGCAAGGTAGGCATGCGTATATTGTAGACGGCACAGATTTTCGGATTCGTGCTGAAGGGGATGTTAAAAAGGAATTCCCTCCTTCTCACTCTGGGAAGAAGGAGGCGGCATGGTCGAGTGTTAAAAGTGTAGTCGCAACACATGTCGTTACTGGTATTGCGCTTCGAGCAGTGAGTGGCCCAATGTATGGGAAGAAAGCTGTTAGTGAAGTTGGACTGTTCCCGGATGTAATTTCACAATTGCCGGGTCATTCGATTGTACTTGCTGACAGGGGCTTGGGCACATTTTTTGTAGCATTTACTGCTGTAAAAGAAGGGCATGACGTACTATTGCGCCTAACTGAGGAACGCGCCAAGCAGGCGCTGGGGAGAAAAATTCCTCAAAAGAATGGCGAATCGATCTGCACCTGGAAGCCCGGAGAAAGAACTCAGAAGAAATACCCTAAAATCTCCATTGATGATCAGATATCAGGGCGAATCATAAAACACACAGTTCATCAACCGGGATTCGAGCCCAAAGTTCTGTTTTTGTTCACGACCCTTACGCTTCCGGTAGATCAAATTGTATCGCTCTATGCTCTTCGATGGAATATAGAGACAGATTTTCGAAGCATGAAAACGGCACTAAAGATGGAGCTGCTAGATGTGCGCTCAGCCTCCATGGTTCGAAAGGAAATCGCACTTGGTATAGCAGCGTATAACATGGTCCGGCATCTCTTGGCTTATTCAGCACATCAAGCCAATCTGCAACCACGAGAGGTCAGTTTCAAATATTATGCCTCGCGTGTTCGAAGCATAGGAATACATCTTGCTGCAGCAGTTTCCCTGACCGATGAGCAACGTGAAACTATTCTGGCTCGCTTAAGTGACCGGCTATATCAGATTAAACATCCAAATCGACCACGAGCACGACCCTCAAGACCTCGTAAAGTTTTACACAAACCCAGACCTTTCCCTTGCTGGACTACTAGTGCACGAAAAATGTATCGTAAAAAACTTGAAGTTAGCTAAGTGGCATTAAGCCCCGGGGTCATCGGTAAATTTCAAGGAAGAGACGTATAGTAACGGGGACTTGAGAAACGACGGCCTTTCATACTCAAGCGGAACGCCTCAACATTCAGCCTGAGAACTGAAACCATAACCCCTGATCGAAAGTGATAAGCCGCTTGTTAGCGCAGAAATAGTTTGGGGCGTAAAATACGGGTAACATTTTACTCACAAGTAAATTCCGTAAGATAAGAGTGAGAAACCCTTTTGGGAGAGGTGTGTCTTTTGATACAAGTAGATTCCCTATGTGCATCTGGAACAGAGAGCATGGATAGTTGCTATGTATCCTACGCTGGGAAGCGAGTCTACATAGCAACTATCGATCAGTGCCGCGGCATTACTAAATCCTATCTATTAGAGCGTAAGCACCAACAGTCTACTGCGCAGTATCCATAATATCCCCCATCGGTTGCCTCCGAGGATCCAGTATCTGAATGATAGCAGATTATCGTGTCCCCGCCATTACGGCCGCAGTCCAGTAAAGCATCGTCCCTCGCGTCCTTACAGAGCGCATCAAAATCGTATTCATCACTTTCCTCACTGACTTGTTTTCCGTCCGGCGATGAGGAGGGACTGGTGTAGATTCAGCAAACTCCCAAGCTCATCAGGTCGTTTCGTCGACAGCAAATGTCACTAAACGTCCAAAGGTACCTGGGTATAACGGTCAGAATTTGGCAATTTAGATATAATGCCGCGACTACGCCTAATCTCGTAGCTGTAATTATTAGATTCTAAGTGTGGACCACACTTAGTCGGTTTATCCGTCTGGCGGAGTTGTCAAAAAAACTGCCCGCAAATGAGGCGGATAAGTTCCATCCGGAAAGCGTACGTTTAAGTCTCCACTCCGGTACTTTTCAGAAGCTTTCTTGTACTTAAAGTATACCGAGAAATACCATGACTTACACTCGGCTCTGCGCTTCGGATCAATTGAAAGCACCCTTGGTCGGTGAGTGAAGGCAGTAGCGGTCTTTGTTCTTTTAGGTAGAGTTCCACGCTTTGTCCGTAGCAGAGAAGCCTTTCCAGCAAATCCCAGACCCGCAGCATAGCGCTTCCTTACAACCTCAAGCCGCCTCTCTTCTAGCTTCTTACTCATAAGTAGAGCGTACTCTTTCTGGGAGAGATGCTCATACCCGGGAAGCCTTTCGTATCTAA
>CAZJXY010000541.1:0-2704 GCA_964549925.1 uncultured Bdellovibrionales bacterium
TCGTCACTGCTGATGGGAGAACTCACGGGTTTTCTCAGTTTGCTTCGGGAACGTATATACCCGGAGTGCACACCTGTCTCTCTCGCTTTATTCTGGTTGACCCGAAATACCTGATGATACAGGGCGCGCGCTTAGAGTCGATGGGAGTAAAAGCCCCGTTGACTCGTATGATCGTGAGTGAAAATGCTCCGGTCATCACTCCTTTTAACCGGACACTAAACCGGATTCAGGAGGTAGCGCGCGCTGGGTCACGGCATGGATCGTGCGGATTTGGGATCGGCATCACTCAAAGAGATGTCGAGACACTTGGGGAAAGCGCTCTATATGTGCGTGATCTCCGAACACCAAGCTGCATCGACAAATTGACCTACCTCCACGATCTTCGGATCTGCGAGGCTGGACAGTTTGAATGCGCCGAGACTAGCGAGCTGCTGCAAACTTTGCGCTCGATTGACCTTGATTACTACTGTAGACTTTACGGCGAGTTTTACTCCCGGGTCGAGGTGGTGAGTGAGGAACAATTTAGTGCATTGCTTGCAAGCCATGATACCGTGTTCGAGGGTGCCCAAGGGGTATTACTCGATCAACACTACGGTTTTTTCCCCCATTGCACACGTTCAACCTGTACCTTCAAGAATGCGGAAACGCTTCTTGCTGAGGCTGGGTATGATTTGATGTCGCGTGGAGGTGATGTAACTCGAATAGGGTTACTGCGCGGTTATGGGACCAGGCATGGCGCTGGCCCCTTCATGACCGAAGACACGTCTCTTGCCCTTGCACCGTGCCACAATCAGAACAATCCGTGGCAAGGTATCTTTCGGCAAGGTTGGTTCGATGCTGTAGCTGCACGTTATAGCATCGAGGTATGCGGTGGTGTCGATGTTCTTGCGATCACAAACTTGGACCGGATGAATAATCTCTCCGAGCTGAAGGTGGCGTGGGAATATAACGGCACAGACGAGCGATTCTTCACAGAGGGAAAGCTTAGCCCGCGTACTTTCGACTATGCAAAGTTGGCTGAGCGCACGCGAGTGCTCTCCTCAGTCAGACCGAGCTATCTCGAACTTCCGGGCTGGAACGCAGATTCGCCGGGCGGTATGGATCGATACCTTGACGAACTGGAAAGTCTCGTCGGAGTAAAGATTCAAGCCTATTCGGCGAGTATCGGGGCGGACAAAATCTACCGCTAGGGTTGGAAAACGTTTCGCCCCAAGCCCAAAAGCTCTTGCTTTTGGGCTTTCCCTTTTTTTTCTCTCTAAGCCACCTTTTTCCTATCACTCCAGGTGCGGATATTATAAAGCTGCCCCTCGGTTACCCCATACTTTTCAACTACTCCAAGTTTACTCAAAGTATCATCGGCTGCCTCCTCACCACTTAGGAGCGCTGTATAGATCTCAATTTTGCTTCTTAACTCATCAGGCGTTTCAAATAATGCCTCTAATCTAAAATTGGTGACATTTCGGTTTAATAGTGGAGAAATTAGCCGAGCTGCTGACTGCGGGCGTCCGTTAAACATCGTGTTTCTGCATTCCGCATCAGGTTTTAGCGGATGGATTGATCCATTCACGTCTCGCATCTCGACTCGATGCTTCTCGCAGGGTCTTCCGCAATCTTTGTAACTGGTGCCGTTACTTAAAAAAGCCGCAAAGACACAGTGCTCCATATGAAACTCTGGCATGTATTGATGGACAGTCACTTCATATCTGATTTTTGGATTGGCTTCGATTAACTCAATTAGCTGTTGGTTATTTAAGTCATAGGATGGAGTTAGTCGAGAAAGCCCCTTTTTAAAATACCAATTAGCCGAAAGCGAATTAGTCACGTTTAAACTAAAATCTCCGATGAGCTCATATGGCCGATCTCTAAAAAAATGCAATGCACCTGGGTTTCTGATTAGTACGACATCAGGCTCCAAACGATCGATAACTTTTAAATGCCCTGTTTCGCCTGGCTTCAAAATCCTTGTAGTTGCTATTCCAACTTTAACCCCAAGCTTTCTAATCTCTCGCACCGCATCTGAATACTCTTTGCCAAATTCGAAATCCAAATAAACGGTATCGACATTTAGTTGATCTAAGGCAGTGATCTGCGCACTCTCGCGGAGCAATACGTGCAATTTTGGATCAGAAGGAGGTTCTGCGGAGGGAACCTTGCAATTTTCCTGATTAACCCAGGCTAAGACTTTTGAGGCTTTTTCAATCGGCACTGGTTTAGTCGATGTGCGAAGAGACTCTAACTTAGAAACTGCCTCTCTGCGCATCGACTTGAGCTCTCGATTATCAATAAAAGTGTTATCCGGGATGTCACACTCGAATTTTTTAAGAACAAAACTTGAGCCACTCAGCGCTCCAATTTCACTCTCCACGGATTGGCGAGAGAGTGGCGCATTTCTTGCCTGCTCTAACTGTTTAGCGGATGCGACCTGCACCTTATTTCCGATCAAATCGTCAAATTCGAGTCTAAGTACTTCGCCGATACTTCCTTTGACTTTTGCGACAATAGGGATTCGCTTCAAGTTCTCTTTGGCAGTAAAACTCTGGAATAGTCGCTTTTTAATTTTGTCTGAGGAGTTTACGAAAACTCTCATTCCGTGAGAGAGGAGGTCCAGATCAAAATCATTCGAGAATTTTAACTCAAACTCAGATGTGCCTAATGGAGTGGATTCGTATACCTTGGCCCCGAATTCCTGATTTTTTTCGTAGTT
>CAZJXY010000542.1:0-2704 GCA_964549925.1 uncultured Bdellovibrionales bacterium
ATCTCGTTTTAAAAGCCGGAGTCGCACATCTCTGGTTTGTAACCCTCCACCCTTTCGACGACGGCAATGGCCGTATCGCCCGCGCGATAGCCGATATGGCTTTGGCACGATCGGAGAATAGTCCCCAGCGATTCTACAGCATGTCGGCGCAGATACAGAAAGAGCGCCATGCTTATTATGACATCTTGGAACGCACCCAGAAAGGAACGATGGATATCACACCTTGGATGGAGTGGTTTCTTGACTGCCTTGGTCGCGCCATTGATGGAGCTCAGGTTATTCTAAGCAATGTGCTTGGCAGGGCGCGCTTTTGGGAACGCATCAAAGATGTGTCGCTTAATGAGAGGCAGCGATTGGTGATCAACCGTTTACTTGATGGGCATGAAGGGAATCTCACAACTTCGAAATATGCCAAGTTGGCGAAGTGCTCCCAAGATACGGCGCATCGCGACATTCTATCTCTGATGACCCAGAACATCCTCGCACGCAATCCTGAAGGGGGGCGAAGTACGAGCTATTCCTTGGTTGCGGGTGAAATCCTAAAGCCTGATCCGGAATCCGTACCTCCAGCTTCCTCTTTGCTTGAAAGCTTTAAAAATAATTAAGGAGGGGTCAGCTGATAAAGATCACTTTCTTTTATCCAACCCATGCTTCGACCCTGAAATTCCACCCGAAGCCACCCCGACTGGGCCTCCAGGACCCCTAAGCCATCACCCTTCACCACATAGGCCTTGCGCGGCGTTGGAGCAGAGGGGCTGTCATAAAAATGTACCCGAGATGCGGAGACTACCCGAACTTCAATCCAAGTGGTGGGGGTATCTTGAAGGAGGCTGATTCCACTTGGAGCCACAAGTTCAGGTGCAACCATCCCGCAACCCCCAGGCTGCTCCTGCAATTTTAATTGGACCGATGCCTGATTTGAAGAGGTTGGAAGAAAACTAATTGTCCCGGCGATTTTTTTACCCCCTTTAGCATCACCTGGAAACCAAGTTTGGACGGAGTATCCTGCGCCGGCCTTCTTTCCAGAGAGAAAAATAATGCAGTTAAATTGTGGCCCACCTCCGGGCCCTACCCCACTCCCATTCTGGTAATAACCGGTGACCCTGGCCCTTTGAATGGAGCAATCGGGACTTCCTGTTTTGGTTAAGCAGATAACAACTCTTTGTGTCTCCTGGCAAAAGAATCCGGGGTTTCATAGCCCAAGCTGGAGTTGGGGCGTTCGCAATTGTATTCCACTCTCCAACGATCGATGATTGATTTTGCCTCGTTTAGATTCTCGAACCAATTCTCATTTAAGCACTCATCGCGTAATCTGCCGTTAAATGATTCAATATAGGCATTCTGGGTCGGCTTGCCGGGTTGGATGAATTTCAAGTCGACCTTGCTTCGATATGCCCACTGATCCATTGCTTTGCAGGTAAACTCTGGTCCGTTGTCGCAAACAATCGCTGTCGGTTTTCCGCGTAATTCGCTGATGGCCTCCAGAACTTCCGCCACTCGGATTCCGGGTATCGACAGGTCGACGTATGTGGAAAGCGCTTCGTGCGTAAATAAATCTTTGATCGTCAGCACTCGAAACCGCCTTCCCGATGCCAGGCTGTCCGATACAAAATCCATCGCCCAAAGCTGGTTCGGCCGAGTCGGTTGCTCCAACGCTAATCGTAATCCGGTGCGGCGCTTTTTTCTCAATCGTTTGCCTACCTGCAGTCCCATTTCTCGATAAATCCTCCGGATTCGCTTGTGATTATCCTTAAAGCCGTATCGTTCGCGAAGCAGCCAAACGATTCTAGGCTGCCCATACCGAACCTTGTTTTGAGCTATCTCCTGCATCTTTTCCTTCAATGCACTATCGTCGCGTTTGCCCATGGCCCGATAGTGGCATGTCGATTGTGCAAGCCCCAGAAGTCGACATCCCGCTCGTTGACTGACGCGGAATCGACTAAGCAGAGCTTCTAATGCTCTGCGCTTCGCTCTGGGGCCTAGTACTTTCCCTTAATGATCTCCTTAGCTGCCTCAAGCTCGACGGCTTGCCGAGCAACGATGCGCTCTAGCTTGGCGATTGTCGCTTCCAATTCTTTGGTTCGGCGAACTTCGGAGCCTGACATACCGCCGTAGCGGGCCCTCCAACCGTAAAATGTTTTGGCGCTAACTCCATGGCGTCGACAGAGATCGCTGGTAGGAACACCAGCCCGAGACTCGGCTAAAATTGCAGTGATTTGCTCTTCGGTGAATCGGGATTTACGCATTTTATTCTTCCTTTCAGCCGGCCTTCTATCCGGCTTTTTGGGAAGTTTCAAATGCTCCAGCTTTCGGGGCTAGGGTCAGCTTTTTGATCGTCCCCGCCTTGAACACTTTCGGCAATCTCAAGCTCCGCCTAGCCATCGGGACTTCACTCTTCGTGATTGCGGTGAATTGTGCCGCGGGAGTTTTAGGGTACTTGGGCAAGGTTCCTTTCGATTGGCCAATGGTGGTCGTTTTCGTGGTGGTGTCGTCCCTTGCCAGCTTTGCAGGGGTAGCCATTTCTCATCGCCTGCAGGTGGTAAAAATGAGAAAAGGGTTCGCGGTTTTTATTATAGTTCTTGGAGTCTGGCTGGTAGTGAAAAATATTTTTTATTCCTAAGGGAATTCATCTTCTTGTGGAGGATACCTGCGCTATTATTTTTCCAAAATATTAAAACTGCCGTTCCCGGAGGCCGTCGACAAA
>CAZJXY010000543.1:0-2688 GCA_964549925.1 uncultured Bdellovibrionales bacterium
TCAAGTATTAACTTCGCAGCACGATCGTAGGCGCTTGAACATCCTTCAAATTTCGGCGAGCGTACATCATAGCGCAGCTGATCTCGCACCTCACCTAAATTCTGCTCCATTTTCAAGCGTATCGGCGGATTAAATAATAATCCATCTAGTTCCTTCGACACTTTTTCAGGAGAAAAGTCAGCTTGGACTAGCTCGGTAACTGTCTGGGGTCGGATAATGTTGACTAAAGAAAAAGATTTTATCTTTAACAGCCGCTTCAAAACCTGCTCACTCATGGCCGAGACCTTGTAGCACATAACAAATGGAAGATTGCACATGGCAGCTTCTAGATTTGAAGTTCCGGACTTTATCAATCCAACGTCGCTGTAACACATCAGCTCATGAGAACTGCCTCGATGGAAGGCTAGCCACGGAACTCCTCGAAATTGTGGATCGAGCAACGCGTCAATTTTGTTTTTACCAATTGTAGGAGCTATAGAAACGACGGCCTGAACTTGTGGGTGATTTTCTCGTAACAGCTTAATCCCTTTCAAGGCCGGATCCAGATGGCGCGAGACTTCAAAGCTCCGACTTCCGGGCAAGATACAGACGACCGGTTTATTCGAGTCAAAGTTAAACTGCCGGAGGAACTGCTCCCTGCCCTCACTAGAACCGGACTCACGAGCAAAGCGCGCCATCTCTTCTGTAAATGGATGTCCGACATAGGCAACGCGCTTAAATCCGCGCTTCTCGTAAAATTCACGCTCAAATGGGAATATGGAGATTACCAGATCAACATGGCGCCTAATCGTTCTGACTCGAGATTCACGCCATGCCCAGACTTTAGGGGGGATATAATAAACTACCGGGATTTTTAAGCGCTTGGCATAACGCGCAAGTCTTAGGTTAAAGTCTGGAAAGTCGACAATTATAAGGACATCGGGACGCCAGGTACGCAAAAGCCGAGACATTTTTCGGAACGCAAAGGCAAGTTTGCCGAGTTTTCCGAATATCTCAGTTATGCCCATTACGCCGGCAGATTTCTCTGAATCCACCTCGATTTGAACTCCGCACTCCCGAAGTTTGCGTCCCCCCATGCCGCGCATCTCGGCTCCAAGTGATAGCTTCAAGATCCCCTCGACCAAACGAGCGGCGTGCGCATCCCCGGAGAGTTCGCCGGCACTAATTGCTACTTTTAAGCCCATATCAGGCTTAAGATAGCTAAAAAACTAAGAAAAATCAAAATCTTACCGGAAAATGCGGGATTAAACCCAGCCTCAATCATTCTTGTAAGAAAATGATTGAGAATAGCTGCCAGCCAGCTCTTGGGGTTGCTCAAGGCGAGCAGAAGAAGATAAATAACCCCTACGCCTTGAGCGCTAGAAAATCTTAAAACCCCTCTATTAACTCAGTTATTAGTTAGTTTCATACAAGATCTCGCAGCCACTAGCGAGAGTGTTAAAGGCTAGATTATGAAAAAAAAGATACTGATAACAGTCATTTGTCTGTGCTTAATTTTCGCGGGAGTACTGACTTACGCCTTGATCAACGCAAATTCGCTGGTCTCTAGTTTCAAACCTGAGATCGAGCGAGCAGCATCCGACGCCATCGGTACTTCAGTTAAATTGGGTCAACTAAGAGTGAGTCTCTTTCCGACAACTCGAATTGAGGTTTCAAACTTCGAACTCGGGGAGGAAAGACAAAGCGGCGCAAACTTCAAGAACTTAGAACTCGAATTAGGCCTTTTACCACTCCTCAGCGGTCGCATCGAAATAAGTTCAGTTTCGCTGCTTAAGCCTCAAATAATTATAAAAAAAATTGGAGACAAATTTGAGATTCCTGGGTTTCCTCAAAAAGGCCGGGAAAAGAGCTCTAAAAATAAGTCCGAAGCCAAATCTAAGACCGATGAAAGTAAGTCTGGAGAGCCTAAAAACTCTTCGAAACTTAAAGTCCAACTAGATCAACTCACTCTGTCTCGGGCAGAGATTTTACTTGACGATGCCGCATCAAATCAACGTATCAGCTTGGCGCTGATTGATTTAACCACAAAAGTCGACCTAAATTCTGGAGAAGTATACGCAAAGAATCTGCGGCTCTCCGGCAAAATAATCTCCTCGGGAGAGCTGTCAGCGACCGGTGAGGTAAATAAACTTGGATCAAAAGACGCGACAATCTCCATCAAGGGTGAGGTTAGTCATATCTCTCAAGCAGATTTGACAACACTTAGTAAACTTTTTGTAGCTGCTATGCCGCTCGAAACTAGTGGCGGTATGGGAGTAAATTTTGAAGCTTCCGGAAACCTTTCAACCCCCACAATTCAAGTACAGCTCAATCTATCAGATACCGGTTTGCTTAAACCGGATACTTTTGAGAAAGAGGCAGGGAGTAAATCAATCCTCAGCGTTTCCGCTCCACAATTAGATCCGAAGAACTTGCGCTTAAGCGGAACGCTTGAGTCAGATGGGACTAAACTACTCGCGACGGGTGCGAAGATTACAGCGGTTAAACTTCCCTACTCCCTCTCCCAAGCTGATGGTATTTTAAATTTTGAATTGCAACAGGGGCAACTTACCGTTGGAGAGGAGAATTTAACACTTAATACCATTGCTGCTAAGAACAGTGAGCTAATCACTATTAAGGCTCTTACGGTCAAGGGCTTCGAAGGAGATCTTGAGATTGGATCAACTCTTGCCCCTGGATCAGGAGAGA
>CAZJXY010000544.1:0-2687 GCA_964549925.1 uncultured Bdellovibrionales bacterium
TTCAGGCGTGCGAAATCCCCGTCAATATGAAGCTGGTTAGAAAAGCCGCCGATATGGCGAGGCGACAAGCTCTAAATTGGTCGCTAAATGGCGCTACTCCTCCGTCAATGCCAGCTGAATTTGATGGAGCCTCGGCTTGGGTAACAATTGCATCTGACTCTAGCCCGATAATCGTTGGCTCTCAATCTATTGCGGCGGGATCGCAGCCAAAGTCCGGCCTAATGCCGATTGAATAGTTTCTCGACTCCGATTTGAAAAGTTAAAATATAAATTAGCTTCGTTCATTCGGATAAACTTTTTTGATTGCATTGAGCCTAGTTCAGTTAATTTCTAAATAGCTCGCTAAATGTGGCCAACACAGCTCTTCCCTGCGAAGGCGGGCTCTCAGCCTTCGCTGACGGGTGTAAATAAGCCTGCCACGCTCAACTAACCACTCAGAACACCCTTAGGGAGCGATAATCCTTATTTGCTAAACCGTGTCAAATTTGATACTATTTATGGGGAAGATAAAAAGGGGCGGGTACATTTTCTACTCATGGGCCGGTGACCATCCCCCGCGCCATGTTCACATCATGAAAGACGGTAAGTTTGTCGCCAAATGGAATCTCGAAGCGAATAAAGTAATGCAGGGAAAAGTTTCGCGCCAAATTATTCAGATCTTAAAGGAGTTAGTTAAGGAAGGTAGGTTATGAAAATCATACGCGTGCTCCCAAATAATCGAAAGCGATCATTTCTAGTGGAATGCGGCAAGGGGATGCTAGAATTTCCGTTTTCATGCCTTGATCTCATCCCCTCTCAAGAGGATCCAGTAGTTGAGGTTTTTGTTGATTCAGAGCTTGCAGATCGTGGATTCACGTATCGCCTTCAATCCGGAAAAGAGGCTTCAATAATGTTAGATCAGGTGCTTTATCAGAACCAGGATGGTGATTTCATTCGTGAGCTTACTTTACATAATCTTACAGTCAAAGCCCTGCGGATCGTAGAACAAGAACGTATTCCCAAACGCCAACTCGCCCGGCGCTTGAAAACTTCCCCACGCCAACTCTATCGACTACTCGACACTGCATTTTATGGGAAAACAATCGATCAGATGCTAAAGCTACTGACGGCACTAGGATATAATGTAGAGTTCAATCTTAAAAAGCGCAAAGCGGCTTAAGTTCTAAGGTTGGCCCCTCTTAGGCTCATCTTCCACCAGCCTAAAAGCCTCTCCGATCCACTTTGGATCAGGTTTTGAATACCTGACAGTATTCCAATAAGGCAGCATTTTTTCGCAAATTTGAATCATCTCGTTCATCGAGTATTTTGGCGGATTTGAGATGAAGTCCGGGGCATCCGGAAGAACTAATATATCGGAATCTTTAAGACTCATAATTAACCTAAGGGTTCACACCCTCCTAATTTTTCTGCAAATCGCTTTTTAGTTTATCAAATAACTGCAAACTTGCATAGCGCTCACACAGTTCACGCAGATCCGCCTCACTAAACTTGGCGGCTCCGGATCTGAGTAAAGCGAGAAGGTCGTTATAGTCCTTAACGTATCGATGCTCTTGGAAATGTTTGAGTGCATGAATTTTTAACGTGGCAAGATGGTTAGCTGATACTATCCGTACTTTTGCCTCCCCGATATTCTCCGATTTGGAGTCGTTAACAAGCTTAGAGAAAGTGTTCTCTTCCACCAGCATAAGATCGATCGGCCACGCAGCGATCTGTTCATGGCGGAAACGCACAAAACTATCATCGTTCTGTCCAAGCTTATAATTTAGGCGTATCAGGAGGTCGATCCATCTCTCTTTTTTTGAACGCTGCACTAATAAATCGAGATCGCCAGTCTGTCTTGAAATTCCATATGAGTTAACAGCGTGGCCGCCGATAACAAGAAATGGAAGATCCTTATCTTCTACGTAAAGTGCGATTGTTCTTAAAATTTCCATGTTGAGGCATTATAGTCCACGGGCGCTTAGAATAATAGAGCAACAAAAATTAGAATATTCCGGTGCATCAGCATTATTTTCGAGGAAACTTCTCCGTCGATTTCACGGTAACTTATTAGGGAAGTTAAGCAGTAAGATTACTTATCAACGTAGCCTAAAGCGATCTTATTGATTTAGCTAAATTCAAAGATTAAACTACTGGATAGGAGAGACTGATGGATATTCCAGACGACATGATTAGTTCAATAAATGAACGCCTAACTGACCTAAAGACGGAAGTTAGAGAGGGATTCGGAAAACAGGGGGCGATTTTGGATGCACATACGAGCATACTGGAATCGCATAACCAGAAGTTGGAGTCGCACAGCCGAATGCTCGAATCGCACAGCCAGACTCTTGAGCGCCACGATCTTGGAATCAGAAGACTAGAAGTCCTAATGGAGCAGATGGATCATAAAATTGATTTAGTGATTGAAGGCCTTCAGGGATTGAGAGAATCTGTAGGCTTTAAACTAGACGATCACGAGAAACGAATTACAATCCTCGAAAGATCATAATTCTTATTCGTAAGTAAGCAGCGCCAGGCAGACTCGTACACAGTTGAACCTTTTTGAGGAACCTCCGGAAAAGTCAGATGTGAACCCTGGCGCTGCTTAACTCTACGATCACCTCCTTTCGGAAGGGTATCAACCACGGTCACTGTTGGACGATCTGGATGCCGGAGTAGGGCTGGTTCCAGTACTCGAAGCCGCC
>CAZJXY010000545.1:0-2686 GCA_964549925.1 uncultured Bdellovibrionales bacterium
TTTTGCTCGCCCAGCGATAACAGATTTTGACAGCAAAACCTGTTATCGCTGGGTAAGCACCACCCAAGGGCAATCGAACAAAGATTAAAAGTTTTCTCGATTGCCTCTACCCAAAATAAATTTGCTGCAGCTGCGGATCAGCCCGCACCACATTGGTTGCCCCATCCATCACGATTTTTCCTTGATTCAATACCAAAACCCGATCCGTCAGATTCTGTATGAAGCGCAAGTCGTGCTCTATAATTAAAATTGTGCTACCTGATTTTGAGAGCCCAGAAATCAGCTCCCCAACCTTCTCCTTCATTCCCGGCGCTACCCCGGCCGTAGGTTCATCGAGTAATAGAACCGTCGCTTTAAACATCACAGTCCTAACGATCTCTAACAAACGAAGCTGCCCACCCGAGAGACTGCCAGCCTTCTCAAAACGTTTATCCAGGAGTCCGACCTTTTTAAGCTCATTCTCGATAATAAGTTTTCTGGATTTGGCGAGTTTAACTGCCGGAAAAAACGTGCGAAATCTTGAGTCCCGGCTTTCTAAGGCGATCTGAAGATTCTCCTCCAAGCTCAACTCTCTAAAAATCCCCGAGTTTTGAAATACCCGACCGAGACCTAACATGGCGCGCTGATTTGGAGTGAGAGAACTTATCTCCCGACCGCTCAAAAATATCTGGCCACTTTCTCTTTTTAGAAAACCTCCCAACGCATTAAAAAGCGTAGTTTTGCCGCTGCCGTTTGGTCCAATTATGCCTACACTTTCACCGCGATTTACCTCAAAGCCAATCTGGTCGAGGATTCTAGCAGAGCCAAGAGTCACCGATAAATTGTTAACCTTCAAGGCCGCGGATTTCATCTGCATTTAGTCATCACACCGAAAGTAGACGCTTGGCTTCTCGAATTGCCTGAATTAAGGCATCAAAATCCGAAACATCGCTATACATCCCAATGCTTGCTCTCGCAGTTGCACTCAAATTAAGCGCCCTCAAGGCTGGCATAGCGCAGTGATGACCGGCTCGTATCTGGACATGGAATCTATCGGCAATTGAGGCCAGGTCATGTGGATGAACTCCTTGAACGCTAAACGCCAAAATTGGAGCCTGCGGTAACTGATTTGACACCGGACCATGCACCGTTACACCGGGCTCTTTTGAAAGGAGAGAGAACCCAGATTCAAATACAAACCTTTCGTGAGCAGAGATCCGATCTAACCCTGCCCCCGATACGAACTCGATCGCTGTTCCTAGAGCAATTACCTCCGCGATCGCCGGAGTTCCGGCTTCAAATTTTCGGGGGATTTCAGCCCAGGTTGAACCTTCTACGGTGACTTCTTGTATCATGTCCCCGCCGCCAAGGAATGGGTCCATCTTCTCCAACAAATCGCGCTTACCGTAAAGAACCCCGACACCGGTTGGTCCATACAACTTGTGACCGGTGAAAACTAAAAAATCCGGATCAAGATCCGCCAAATCCAGCCGCTGGTGCATCACACACTGCGACGCGTCAACTAAAACCCAGGTTCGATGCTTTTTGGCTAACTCAATCACTTCAGCAATTGGAGTAATCGAACCAAACGCATTTGAAACCGCAGTTATCGCTAGAAGCTTGGGCTTACATTCCGCAAGCTTTTTTGCAAGGTCGGATAAGTTCAAGGTTGCGTCACGGTTAATCCCAGCGAATTCAATCTTTAGCGCTTTCCGTTCTGCTAGGAGTTGCCACGGAACAATGTTACTGTGGTGCTCCAAGAGTGAGAGTAAGATCGTGTCCCCGGATTTAAATTGTCGCTCCAGACTGCGCGCGACTAAATTGATTCCTTCAGTAGAACTCTTAGTAAAAATTATCTGGTCGGACGATTCTGCGTTCAAAAACTTTTGAACTGTGACCCTGGCCCGATCGTAATTTTCGGTGGCCTTGGCACTCAAGGCATAGGCGCCTCGATGTATGTTCGCATGCTCAAACGAAAGATAATGCGCAATTCGATCAATAACTAACCTAGGTTTTAAGCTACTAGCGGCAGAATCCAGGTAGTGCGTGGGCTGCCCCGCTGGATCTCGCGAAAAGAGAGGAAACTGGGACCTAATTTCTAAACCTAGCTTCATGTCACTTTTTATCAGTATTTCCTCAAACTTAGCAAATGCAGCAGCCGGCTCGATCTTTAAGCTTTAGCGAAAACTTCTGTGCCTCATCTGAATCTAAAGCTCTATGCAAAAATTCAAGAGTATCGATTCCTTGAGTCGGGTTGGGTTCCTAAACTACAGCGTTGGGATCTTCTCTTTGCTGACAGTTGCGCTAGTTGCCCTGAGCATTCACATCGTCTGTGAAGGAATAAGTTTATACTTCACATACAATGAACTAAGGAGTGCCGTACTGCTGAAATCGAGCGATCTGGAGGTCCAGGAACTAATTGACCGCATGTCTACTATGCGAAGCTCCAAGGTATCGGATCTGGTACTAAGCAGTGTAGATTTAGATCAATCCGACTCATTATTGTTGAGCGCCTCGATTAACTCGGTTTTAAACGACGTGATCGGGAGAAACTACACAAGAGCAAAGACTGATTTCATATCCTTGGAGAAAACCTTTAGGCAACCAATGTTAAGAGCACTTGGGGGTGACAGGCAGGCGTTTTCAAAGATTGAAGCGATTAATCAATCGCTAGATCAGCTGATAGGAACAAAAGAACAACTCAGCA
>CAZJXY010000546.1:0-2683 GCA_964549925.1 uncultured Bdellovibrionales bacterium
CTTAAAGGAAGGCCGATTCCCTTATCTCACCGTCAATTAAACCGGGGGAAGTTTAGCGATTTATATTGTTTTTTGTTTCATTTTCACTGGTGATTTTGAACTCAGTGTCAGCCGATTTGATCTGCGGTAAAGTGAGTGTCAAGCTGAAGAACGGCAAGGTGAAATCGAAACTTCTTACGCAGACGATTAGTGGAAGTGAATGTCCCAAGGGCTTTTCGCTGATATTTGATACATCATCTGTCGTGCCCGCGGCACAATCGCCTCAGGGTCCGGCCGGCGGATCTCTCGTCGGGTCTTACCCCAATCCTGTTTTGGGAACAGGGGTAGTAGATACTGAAAATTTTTCGGTGCTTCCGGGAGTCAAAGTTAGTAACAATTCCTCTGTTACTATCCCAAATTCGACTTCAACCATTCTCTCGTTTGATACCGAAACTTATGACACCGCAGGAATGTTTGATTCATTGGCCAATACTCAGATCGCCATTCCGATTGACGGCGTGTATTTAGTTCAAGGCTCGATTTCGTGGGTTGGCAATCTTACCGGCATACGGGAAAGTTCTATTTTCATAAACGCTGTAGGAAATGTCGCGATCTCTGGCCCAAGCGCCGCCACCGGAGTAAAACAACAGCCAACTTTTGTCGGAAGGCTTTCTGCCGGAGATCTTATCACGCTCAAGGTTTTTCAAAATTCCGGCGGCAATTTAAATGTTGGAACCAGCAACGGAGTCGGGCCAACATTGAGCGCGCAGTGGCTTGGACCTTGATAAGAAATTTCTGCGTGAATCGCTCGAAAATCTGAATCGATAGTTTTGCGCAGGAAATGAATTGACCTGTACCCAAGGACAAACGAATTCTTTGAGAGTCTTCAGCTCTCAGTAATAATTTCATTGACTTGTGGTAGGCGAGGAGAATACTACCACATCTCTATGTCCAGTTTATGGGGGTGGGATCACGGTAATTCTATGTCGAGTTTTTAGACAGCCTCAGTTGGTTATTGGAGGTTAGGGATCTTATGAGTCGCCCAGCGTCAGGGGGCGCGCTAGCGTGGGTACCTCTAGCCCCCCGCAGATTTTTTTGGGGCAAGGGTAAGACATTTACCAATTTGATAAATTAGTAGCTTGTCTTAGTTATTGCGCCTCCCTCAATCGAAAGACTTCTCTCGCCTTTTTAATCAGAGCTTCCGACTCTTCGAAGTCAAGTGTTTGATCTTTATCAGATAGTGCCTTCTCAGGTGTAGGATGAGTCTCATAAATAATCCCGTCCGCGCCGGCAATTATTGCGCTAAGCGCCATCGGCTCAACGAATCTTCGAATGCCGATTCCATGTGAAGGATCGACGATGATCGGAAGGTGCGTCTTTTCCTTCAGAGTCGGGACAGCGTTTAAATCCAAGGTATTTCTATAGGCATTTTCAAAAGTCCTAATCCCTCTTTCGCAAAGTATCAAACGCTCATTTCCACTGGAAAAAACATACTCAGCACTCTGCAACAGCTCCTCAATTGTTCCAGACATTCCACGCTTTAATAGCACCGGCTTATCAACCTTTCCGAGTTCATGCAGCAGACTAAAATTTTGCGTATTTCTTGCCCCGACTTGGTAAACATCAACGTAGTCATACATCTCTTCAATCTGAGAAGTACGCAAAACCTCAGAGACAACTTTAATACCCTTAGAACGTGCTACTGTGTGCATTATCTTTAAACCCTCTACTCCCAATCCCCTAAAAGAGTAAGGTGAGGTGCGTGGTTTAAATGCTCCCCCGCGCATTAGGCGAATATCATTTTTTAATAGATGTTCGACTATCGCGCTAATTTGTTCTTCGCTCTCAACCGAACAAGGCCCCGCGATTAATGCGAGTGCCCCCTCACCAATTGTTACTCCATCGCCGAGATTCAACACGGTTCCGCCGACCTTCCATTTGCGAGAAACCAATTTGTAATCTTCAGAAACTCTAAAGATATCTTTAACACCAGCGGTCAGCCCTAATTTTCTAATATCAAGTTCACCTGAACCGATGGCTACGACGTATTTGGCGCTCTGTGTTGAGACCTCGGTTGGCTTAAACCCAAGTGAGCGAACCTGAGAAAGAAGTTCCGTGAGCTCTGTCGGCGAGATATTTGGATCTAGTTGAATTATCATTTTTAACCTCGAATGCTTGTAACGAATTTTTTGATCGAACCCTTTAAATTTTCCCCGCTTCCAAGAGCCTTCACGAAGGCACTTCCGATAATCGCTCCATCAGCGTACTGACTTCCAAACTCAAAACTTGCCTTGTCTTTAATTCCAAACCCCACCATGCGCGGGGAGCGCAGATCAAGTTTAGAGACTCTTTGAAAATAACCCACGGCCTCAGAGTTTTGATCGAGAGAACCCCCGGTAGTGGCTGAACTAGAAACCATATAGATGAAACTTTCCGAAAGTTGATCGATCTCTCTTATGCGAACGTCACTGGTTTGAGGGGTAATTAGGAAAATATTCTTAATCCCATGCTTTGTGTACAGCCCTCGATATTCCCTCTCATATTCACTTAGGGGAAGATCGGGGAGAATCGTCCCATACACAGATGAAGCCGAGGCAGCTTCTAAAAATCTTTCAAACCCGAAATTCAATACCGGATTTATGTAGCCCATTAGGATAATCGGAATGGCCGAGTGTTTACGAATTAATTCAATCTGAGAAAATAA